>JBAXYW010000093.1:0-11104 GCA_041670605.1 Lentisphaeria bacterium | reverse complement strand
TTGAGTGATCATTGATACCATAAAACGGAGGTGCCCGAATTAGCTACCGCAGGCTCTGTGGTACCAGGGTGTGCTCGCAACTCTTATGATATAAACTACTTGCAGATGTATTCCCCGGCCCGAAGGGCGAGACAAACATAACCCCAGGTGAGGCGCACGGAGTGCGACGCAACCCGGGGTAAGGAGTCTCACTAAAACTAGCGCCCGGAGGGCGCAACCCCTGAAGACATTATAGTACGGTTCAGCTCATTTTTGTTCTGTATCTTCAATCGTGCCGCGGGCTATAGAGTGCCGGCGTCCTCGCTTGCTGACTATTCTTGAAATGCCCTTTCAGGGCATCGTTTGTTTGCGTTCAGTAACCCCGGGCGTTGCCCGGGGCTAAGTTGATGCCGCCCCTTTGGGGCTAGTTTTGCGTAATCCTATAGGACTACTTCATTGATGTCCCATATGTGGATGATAATCAAAATCGGCGCCATTTTTGACAATCTCTGGCTCCATCTTCGAAGAAAAAGAAGAAACGGATTGATCTCCATGAAATCCTGATTAAGATACACAATTATGGGGCGTTGCTTCATGGTACTCCCTGGATGACAAATTTTGGCGCCAATTTGAGTGATCATTGATGACTCTCCGGGCCGAGGATTACATCCGATAGAATATTTATAAGAAGTTGATAATAAATCGGATTAATGAACAACGTTTCTCGTACTGTCGCCGCACCCTTCTTTCTTATGAGTTCAGTTGTCGCTCCAGTTCAAGCAGGGCTTGCAGCAATTCGCTATGGATATCGCGGTAAGGCAGCATGCCATTGATGAGCGGGACGGTGTCGGTGGCGTAACCGCCCCGGGCGGCGCATTGTTTGTCCGGCGCATAGCCATTGGAACCATTGCATTGTCCCATGACCAGAGGAATAGGTGCCTGGGCGGCAGCTAAGACGTCATTTTTGATTGCCTGCATGATTTCAAAGGGGGAGCCCAGAAAATCCAGCGGCCCGAGCCGGATAAGCTGAACTTCCCCGGCAATGGTTTTTTGGCCGGAGCGCAAGAATTCTTGCATCCGGCGTATTCCCAATAGTTGTACCATAGCCATTCGCACTTCCTGCTTTTGGTCATCCGCTTCCGGGTGGTGCAGGATTTTTTCCTTTTCGGCTTGCAGTTCTTGCAGGTGTTCCATAGTAAAGACTGGATTGGTGCTGAAATTCACCTGATTTGCTGCGGTTTTCAGTTGTTTTACCGGCATTTTTTGAGCTTGTTGCAGCCCCTGTCGCACGGCCCGGGCAAAGCGTCCGGCGATAATATCCAGTGCCAGAAGAGAGTCCTGTTCTGGTTTATGGACAACGCAGCTATTAACATCACCTTGCGCTCCTTGCAGAAACAGTCCGATGCTGCCGGGAAATTCCCGCATCAGATTACGCATAGCAATACCGGGATAATCTCCATGAATGTAGTGGCAGTCAGCCGAGCAAACGACCGGATGGCAGCCAAAGTAGGCCATAAATCCTTTCATTTCGCCAGTCTCGTTGGTGAATTTTATGACTCGGCAGCTGGTATCCGTCAGTTTTGCTTGTGTTGGCCTCCAACTTTCCTTGAGGACCTCTACCAGGTCTAGGGTATCGCAGCCATATTCCCGGTTTACGCCAATTCCTTCGCAGGCAACGAGAGCCGTAGAGAGTTCCACCTTTTGCATTTGCAGGCAAGCATTGATACCTGCCTGGGCAATTTTGTATGGCAGAATTTCCAGGTATGGCAGGTCTTTTTCGCCCCAGCCGGTATATTCGGCGGTGGCTGGACCGGAATGGGTATGGCTGCAACTGAGCATGATATCGGCATCCGTCAAAGTTGCTACGTTTTGTCTGATAATGGCTCTTGTTTTTTGCACCAAGTCACGACTCAGGCCAATCAAGTCACAGCAAATGAGCACGGCCATTTTTTTTTGTACCATGAATGCTGCCGCCCGGGCTTCCAGACGGTCACGTATTGCAATGGAATGTCGGAGTCGGAAAGGGCCAAAACCACTTAATTCCACTCCGGCACGCGGAGTTATCTCATAACTGGCAAAGCCTGCTTTCATGCTTTCAGCTCCTCTCTGTTTTCCCAGATTTTATGGATGATTGCCGCCAAAGTTTGGGCTGTTTCCGGGTAATACAAACCATAATGCATGATGACCAAGGCTCGCTCACAGAGCTTTTCACAGACTGGGCAAGAGCCGACCGGCAACGTATAGTCTTCCGGTGCCAGATTGAAAAGGAGATGCCGGTAAACAGGTCCGTAAGTTTTACTGATGGCAACGGCTCCCTCGGCAACGATGGCTTCATGAATTCGCGTCACCGAAAATCTTTCCCACTGTTCTCCTTCAAAAACCATTCCCAAGGCATAGTAGCCTTGTCGACTGGCCAGTCGTCCCGGAGCTTGCAAGCGAAATCCGGGTATATCCCGGCAATTTTTCTGCAGAATATCGACAAAAGCCTGATATTTTTGCAAAAGTTGCGGTAATTCCGGCAATTGTTCGTTTAGCAATAGCGCTTGAAAAGCTGTGCCGCGATAATTATGGCAGGTCAATCCCGGGGGGGGTGGAGTACCGGCTTGGCCTTGTTTATCATAGCGGGAATAACCAATATGCTTGCAACGGTATAATTTTTCGGCCAGTAGGGCATCATTGGTCAGGCAGATGCCACCTTCGCCGCTGGCCAAGGTTTTTGACTGTTGAAAACTGAAAGAACCGATATCACCCCAGGAGCCGACGCCACGGTTCTGCCATTGGCCGCCTTGCATGTGGGCGCAATCTTCGATGAGAGCCAGGCCATGTTTCTTGCTCAGTGCTAAAAGTTGTTCCAGATCAGCGATACTGCCGTAAAGATGAACCGGAATGATGGCTTTGGTTCGCGGTGTAATGGCTGCTTGTACGGCGGCTGGCGACAGAGTGAAAGTATCGGCGGCGATATCGGCAAAAACGAGTTTGGCTCCCACATAGCGCACGGCCATGGCGGTAGCGATCCACGTCAGTGCCGGGACAATGACCTCATCGCCGGGGCCGATGCCCAAGGCTTCCAGAGCACATTCCAGAGTCACGGTACCATTGCTCATGAAGATGGCATATTTGGCACCATGGTGTTCGGCAAACGCTTTTTCAAAATCCTGTTCTGTCTGGCTATTAAAGGACCAGGCCCGGGACAGGTATAATTCTTTCAGTTTATCGGCAGTGGTTGCACTGACCGGTGGCCAATCCAGGTGCCGGCAGTTAGCGGCATTTCCCAAGGCATGGGCACCATTGATCGCTAATTTACTCATCACATTACTCCTTGTTTCGGTAGTTTCAATCAAGATTACGAAAAGCAGAAACCACTACTTCGCTTAATTTATCTGTCAAGCTAGCAAAAGGCAATTATATTGAGTCGTTTTGTATTTGATAAAAAGTCTCATTTTGTTGATAAAAAAGTCGGAGTTACTTTGATGTTTGATTCTGATTGTTATCAGGTACTACTGGATTGGCGTTTGCGTCGGATTATTTCCTCATTGGATGTTGATTTAGGTTTGCCGTTATCAGCTGCTGCCGGTTATTCCTGGCGTCGTCAGCACCGTGATGCGCATCCATTTCGGGAAGCGGTGTTGGTTTTGCGTGGGTTGGCCAGTCAGTCTTTGGGTGATTTCGTTTATGAGTCTGGCCCCGGCACATTGTTTTTGTATGATTATTTTGAAACGCACGATTTAGGGTATCCTCCGGAAAGTCCTCCCGGTACGCATCTTTGGCTACGAATTTTTCCGGACTCGGTAAATTGCAGTTTGGTTGATTTTAGTCACGACAGCTATTCGACCTCGCAGCGGTTTTTTTATCGTTTTTCCGAACTGATACGTCAACTGCATCAGACCTGGGACGACGGCGCTCGGAAACAGTTGCCAGTTGCTATTTTTAAGGCCAAAATATCGGCTGTCTTGAACTTGATTTTTGCCGAAATGGTACAATCGAAGCTTGGGAATCAGGAGCAAGGATGGAAACAATCCCCAAGCAGTTCGCAGCAAAAAGAAGTTATTCGGGAAGTGCAAAAATATTTAGAATGCAACTGCGGCAAGAATTCCGACATTGAAACTTTGTCTCATCTTGCTTCCTATAGTCGTCCGCATTTTTTACGGCTTTTCCAACAGTATAGCGGCTGCAGAGTTCATGAATATATCGACCGCATCCGGCAGCAACGTTTTCAATTGCTGCGGGAACAGGGTCTGGCGATGAAAGTCATTGCTGCTGAACTGGGATTTGCTTCCAATGCCGCCTTGAACCATTGGCAGAAAGCCCAATGCGATAACAAAAGTGTTGATTAAGGAAAGACCTTTAGATTCTCTTGTGAGAAGCCTTTGTCAAAGTCATTTCGCTGTAGATTGTTGGAATTCCGAAAAATGAATCCTCCGTAGCTGTGAAATTATAGCGTGGTTCAAACCGTCGAAACAAAGTGTAACCTTGTTTTGAACCACGTCATAAAAAAAATCTAATACTATAGTATGTTTCAGTTGCCCATTCCCCTTGTTTTCGGAAGGGAATGAGTTTAGCTGACGCCTTGCGAGAGTCGAGTGGCACTCAAGTTTCCGTATTATAATGGAGTACGAGTCATGATTAATGTCAAGCAATATGGTGCTTGCGGCGATGGAATAACAGTGGATACTCTGGCTTTGCAAGCCGCGATTGATGCTGCTGGGATTCAGGAAACAATTTATATTCCTCCGGGAACCTATTTAAGTGCTTCGTTACGGCTGAAGAGCGATATCAGCATTCATTTGGAGGAAGGGGCGTGTTTGCGGGCGATTTCTGACTTGCAGCAGTATCGGCGCTGTGAACGGCAACATCGCAAGACTTCTCTGGGCTACTATTTTCTGGGCGGGTTTGGTCTGGATGCGATTACGATTGAAGGCAAAGGAACGATTGACGGTGCCGGGGAACAATTCTGGAAGTATGATGGCGAGCGACCAAATAAGCATGAAGACCTGCTGGTTTTCAAGGGGCAGTCACATTATTTGGCACTACCCGAACGACCGACCCTTCTTTATTTGGCGGAATGTAATCATGTTGTGTTGCGCGATGTCACATTCGCCAATGCGCCGGCATATACGGTTTGGCTGTTGGGCTGTAATGATTTTCTAATGGATCATCTCACCGTCCGTAACCATCGCCTCGGCCCCAATACCGATGGCTTGGATATTGATTGCTGTTGCAGAGGCACTATCCGTAATTGTGATGTGGATGCCGGGGATGATTGTATCGCGCTAAAATCCGATATTGCAATGCTCGGCAAAAATAAACCCTGTGAAGATATTGTTGTCAGCAACTGTAAGCTGTCTTCGACCTGCTGCGCGGTTCGTCTCGGCTATGAAGGCGATGGAGCGATTCGAAATTGTCATTTTAGCGATATAACGATATTTGACTGCAACAAAGGCTATGATATTCTCTCCGTTATGCCGTCCGGTCAACGCTTCGACATCCGGGAAGGCTGCAAAATTGAAAATATATATTTTTCGGATACCGTGATGCGTAATGTACGTTGTCCGCTTTTCGTCTGGAGTGGCAAGGAAGACGAAAAGACGTCTGAAAGTTTCAAGGGATATATCAGAAACCTGCAGTTTAGCAAATTGGATATTGAGGCGTATGACAGTTCGTTTTTTGGCGGCCCCGCAGTGGAAGACCTTTATTTCAAGCAAATCAATATGAAGTTGCGTGACAGCGGATATTATAAGGACGCGGAGCCCGTCCTTAAGCCGACGGTTTGGGGACGGGGATATTTGCCGGATGCCATGCAGTTTCTGGATGTCCGAAACATCCATCTCGATGAGATGCAAATATCCCGGATAGAATGAGTCGTCTTCAAGGTGCCGGAACAGAAGAGGCTGTTGGGGCAGGGGGAGTGTCAGCCGTCTGCCCGAGCTCCTGTTGGTAGGCTTTATCGGCCAGCCGGTCATGTTTGATCCGCGAGCAGATGCGGATTCCAAATAGCAAGGTCAGAATCAGCAGAATTAAACAGAGAATCAGGGTGAGGCCGCGTTTCTGCGGCGTGCCAATCGCGTTTTTGGGGTAGATGCCCGGGCGTGAGAACTGCCGGCGATGGTGATTGCTGAGCCGCATGCGCGAGTTGATGGCCCAGCCACTGCCTTCCAAAAGCGAGCTTAAATCCTGGCGTCGCAGTTTCAAAATGGCTAGCAGGCTGATCGGAAACATCAAGGCCAGAATACCGCAGATTAGACTGACCCAGATGGCCGTTGCACTCATGCTGGAAAGAGTCTTGGTAATAAAGGCAAAGGCAGAACCTAATGCCGCAAAGGCGACGCTGACCCCGAGAAAAGCACCTGCACGCTGCGAAGTAGTGCCCGGCGCGTCCGGCGCGGCGGCAGCAGGAGCTGCACCGCCGACCGGAGGTGTAATCGCCTTGTCAAAATTCGTCTGAAAAGTTTTTTCCGAAGTATTCGACCACGTCTCAATTTTTTTCTCGGTCATGCCCCAAGCCTTGCCGAAGGGGGCAAACAGAGCTTCGGCAAGGCAGACCGGATTTTCAATCAGCTGCACGACAATGGCGGGATATTCCTGTTTCTTCAAGTCAAAAAATATGCCCCGTTTGCCCACTGCCAGATTTCCCTTGCTGCCGGTAGTGACCGGGACTGCGACAATCGGTTTGTCTGTCGCGCTACGAAAGATTTCGACATAAAGGACAAAAAGGCTGCTGAGTTTGGCTTGTGCCTGATGGGCAAGCATATTGTTGACTGGGAATGTCGTATTGAACCAGCGTCCATCAATCACCAGGGAACCACGCTCGAATAAGGCGCGTTGAGTGGGATCGTAGAGGTATGGAAAACTGACAAAGTTATTGACCAGGCGCAACAGCCAGATCCGGTACAGCAGTAGGCGTTCGACTTCATCGGCTGCCTTCAAGGTTTCAGCTACCGCCTGATCACGTACCGAAAGCTCATGGGCTTCTTCGCGTAATTCCGTGCAGCTCAGATAACGCTGCAGATTGGCAAGCGGAACTTTCCCGGCAATGCCGCCTTTTTTGTTCGCCAGATACGCGCCGTATTCGGCAAACAGACTTTTTACCCGCTCCCAGGCGGGCTGATCAAGCGTGGCAGACTCCGGCGAAATCCCAGGCTGGATGATTTTTTCACAAACCCGGCTCCACCAGTCCCGATAAACGGGATTGATTTTCAAGGGAGCCATCGTTAATTGTCCTTCCGGGTTGGGCAAAGACAGCGGCAGAGACTGCATATAAGTCTCCACTTCCGTCTCATTGGCGGCGTCAAAATTCAGGACTTTGCCTTCCGGACTGAGTATTTTATCGGTCAGGCGGGGATCAAAAGCGAGTAGGCGGCAGAGCTTGAAAAAATGTTCGACGGCTTTGGCGTGTTCGTTTAATAAGTCAAACAAGGCCGGTGTTTCAGCTCCCATGCTCATGATCGTCGTTCTTGTCTCGCCCTCAGGAATCTCAGCCAGCTTCAGCCAGTCCAGATATTCGGGGATGGCATCCAGAAACTGACTGACCTGGGTTTCGTTGACTCCCTGAGTGCCATCGACATCTAGTATACCGCCAGTGGCAGTGACTGCATCGGTCAAAAAGTCTCTGATGATCGGTAGCCGAGAAACCGTGGCGGTATTCAGGGAAAGCACTCCATCCCCATTCAGAGGACGGTTCTTGACAATATTCTGGAATTCCCGGATGAATTCCAGCGTGATATGTTCTTTGTCCTCAACGCCGAGGTCTTGCAAAATATATTTGGCTGAAGCAATCAGGGCTTTGCCAATCGGCGAGTCCGCAGCAATCTCGGATAAGCAGATTTTTCCCTCGAATTTTTCGCTAATTGAGGCATGGTCTGGCAACTGTGCCAGCAGCCAACGGATGGCCTGTTTGAGTTCTTCACTGCCAATATGCCCATTGGCATCCGAATCAATAAATTGCAAAAAGTGTGGATCGCATTGAAATGCTTCGATCGGAGCACTCATCGCCACCCAGATTGCTTCATCCAGGGTCAGCACTTCCTGCAGATCGAAACCATTTTCGACCTGCATCTGATAGGTGTTACCCTGACGTACGAAGGTAATCAATGCGTATCTCCTTCAAGCTTAGGAAACCATCAAGGAAAGGCAGAAGTCTGTTCAATCGAGGGTGACGACTTCCTGATATTCTGGTACGCTGACCGACCAGCCCTTCAGCTTGCGAATGTTTTCCGCATGGGCTTGTGAGGCGGCGGGTTCCCCGTGGGTTACGAAAACGCGTCGCGGCGTTGTGCTGATGCTGTCGAGCCAGCGCATCAATTCCGTCTTGTCGGCATGTGCGGAAAAGCCTTCCAGCTTCTCGATGCGTGCCTTGACCTTGTACATTTCGCCGAGGATGCGCACGTCTTTTTCGCCACTCAGGATAATACGTCCCAGCGTGTGGTTTGCCTGATAGCCGACAAAGAGAACCGTACTTTCCGACCGTTCGATGTTTTGCACCAAGTGGTGTTTGATACGCCCCCCCGTACACATGCCGGATCCTGCAATGACGATCGCCGATCCACGGATGTGATTGATCGACTTGGAATCGCTGACACTGCGCGTCAGCGTAATGTTATTGGCACGATAAGTGCGCAGTAAATCTTTTGTATCCTGATCAAAAAGATGGGGATAATGTTTGAAGACCATACTGACTTTGATGGCCATCGGGCTGTCAACAAAAATCTGTAAATGCGGAATTTTGTCGGCTTTCAACAGCTGCGAAAGGAAATACAGCAATTCCTGTGTGCGTTCGATGGCGAAACTCGGAATGATGATATTGCCTCCCGCATCGCAGGTCTCATTGATGATTTTGGCCAGGTCATTGGCGATGTCGGCCTGCGGCCCATGTTCCCGGTCTCCATAGGTTGATTCTGTCACTACGTAATCGGCTTCCCCGATCGGGAAGGGATCGCGCAGAATTGGCATGTCCCAACGCCCGATATCGCCGGAAAAGACGATACTGCGTTTTTCGTTTCCCTGGGTGATTGTGAAGCGTACTGAGGAGGCTCCCAGGATATGAGCCACTTCGATGAATTCCAGGGTCACCCCTTCGCCAATTGTCAAAGGTTCTTGCTGATTCCAGAAAACGAACAGCGGGAAAACCGCTTCGGCATCTTTTACTGTATACAAAGGCAGGGGCGGGAATTTGCCTTCGCGATTTTCTCGTTCATGACGTTGGCGCTTGAATTCGGCATCTTCTTCCTGGATTCGGGCGCTGTCCTGAAGCACAATTTTCACAATTTCTGCGGTGGCACTGTTACAGTAGATTTTTTCCTGGAAACCATCCCGTACCAGCTTGGGTAGTAAGCCGCAGTGATCGAGATGAGCATGCGTCAAAACGACCGCATCAATTTTGCTGGGATGCATCGAAAAATCTTCCCAGTTGCGATCTTTGAGATTATGTTCCTGATACAGCCCGCAGTCGATTAGGATATTCATCCCGTTGACATTCAGACAATACCGTGATCCGGTCACATTCCCGGCGGCACCATGGAAACCTAATTGGAATTGCATCAATCATCTCCTCTTGTAAAGAACGGTTGAGAGGGCGGGGGCGGGGGGGATTCAAAGCTTGGGGACGCCGAGAATCCCTTCGTGGAACCAGATTGGTTCATAATCATGTTCAGCGAGGAATTGGAAGGCGGTTGCAAGGCGTTGTTCATGATCCGGAATATAATTGAAATAGAACGGCCAGAAGTATTGTTCATGGGTCAGCAAGTCCATGACCTCAGCATTATCGCGATCTACCAGATATTCCGACAACTTCGGTACGATCTCTTCGACGGGTGTATTGTTGAGAACGATATCTGTATGGCTGAAGACGATACCGCTGTCAAAGTCCATCAGGGCATCATGACTTTTCAGGTAATTACTGCGTACTTCATCAAGCCCATTGCAGATATCATAGGTCTGTTCCGGACGGATAAAATAGCCGCTTAGTGCCCGAACCCCATGCTGATACATGGCAGGCAGAGAGGACGGCTGGATGCCCACCCAATGCACAATCGTTGGCGGACAATAACACTCCTTGCCGGCAAAACGCTCGATTTGTTCTTTGATTAACAACAGGTCTGCAATGACTTTTTCGGCTGTCGCAAACTGGTAGGGGCGGTCGGGGAATTCATTGTATGCATGCCAGGTGAAGCGCAGCCAGTCACTCTGTTCTTGAAATTGGCTTTTCCAAGTATCTGGCATCTGACTTAAATTGAAGTCATTTTCGGGGGTTGAATAAAACAAGTTACAGGTGAATTTGCTGCCGAACTGATCATGCAGCCGTTTCAGAATGGCGAGGTAATGATTGCTCAGCAGGTCTTTCGGCTTCTTTTGCCAGAGATCCCGGAGAAAGAAAATATTATCATCAATCGAAACGCGGTAGCGTTTGCGGGAATTCTTGTCCCAGATGACTTTGATATTATGCTCGCTGTTGCCGCGTACGTCCTGACTGGTAGCACAGATCGCATTGCTGAATTCGGTCAGTGTGACCGGGGCATAAAAGTGCTCCCCTTTTCGCCGGGCAGGCATCCCATTGACCAGAACCTGAACATCCAACGCTGCCGTGCCGCTGACTTCAATCGTCAGACCCTCTTCCGTCTGCATCCCATGCCGATGATTCAAAATCGCCCCATGAAAGGGAAAATCAATCTTTAACATTATGCCTCCAAATCTTGAGAATAGGTATCGTTAAACCATTTAACATAATATAACCGCCAAGAAGCGCAGAACAAACCCTGTCTGCTGCGGAAAAATAAAAGTAGATTTCACAGCTATCCCATAACAACGGCAGAATGTGCCTATTTACAAAAAAAAGCCACAGGCATCCTATAGCAATGGCAGAATTCGCATACTAACGCATAACAAGCCCCATCAAGAATGCAGACGGGATATGGAGCGCCGGCGTCCTCGCCTATTGGCGCTAACTTAAAATATATCGGGGTGTGAAATGAATCATTGAGGTGCCCCTACAGGGCACTATTTACAAACGACACGCCTACCCCGGGCGTTGCCCGGGGCTAAGATGAGGCCGCCCCTGCGGGGCTAGCAAATAGAACAGAATACGCTTTTTGGGATAACCATGCAAATCGACTATTGTTATGTAATGAATGTA
>JBAXYW010000092.1:0-11126 GCA_041670605.1 Lentisphaeria bacterium | reverse complement strand
TTGCTGGATCAGAATCTGCAATATAAAAATTCTGCTTCTCTGGGAATCCGGGATCTGCCCAGCACTACTGAATGGCAGCCAGAACGACATTTGTTGCCAGCGGTGCTTGCGGATGAGACGCTGCCGGCGGCGAAAAACCTCCGGTTCACCCTGGTGGAAGCCTTGCAAGTGGCCGCCGGCAGCAGCCGGGAATTTCAAAACCGTAAGGATACCCTTTTTCGTACGGCGCTGGCTTTGGACCTCGAAGCCGATTATTTCCGCTCGACTTTTGCCGGCATGCTTAGCAGTGAAATTTCCACTAGTGGCGAAAAAGACGGGCGTCTGACCGGCATCAACCAACCCGCCCGTTTCAGCTTTACCCGAAAGTTTAAAAATGGCGTTGAGCTGACCAGTGCTCTTTCGCTGAATTTGGTGAAGATGCTCACCGGGGAGCGTGCCAGTTACTGGGGACTTGCCGGCGATGCCAGTATTTCGATCCCATTATTGCGTGGTTCGGGAGAATTTGTGGTCTTAGAGTCCTTGACTCAGGCGGAGAGGAACCTGATTTACGGGGTGCGTGATTTTGAACAATACAAACGATCCTTTGTGGTTCGCATTTCTCAATCGTATTTGAATGTATTGCAGGCCGGGCAGCGGATTCGCAATCAGGAGGCCAACTACAAACGTGTCGTCGCTTCCACTCGACGTTCCCGCCGGATGGCTGATGCTGGACGCTTGCCGGAATATCAGTTTGATCAAGCGGTACAGGACGAATTAAATGCCCGGGATAGCTGGGTATCAGCCCAACAGAGTTTTGCAAGTGCGATGGACAGTTTCAAAGTGCTGGTCGGTTTGCCTGTCGATGCTGAGATCGAACTTCCGGAAGAGGAATTGCAGCGCCTGGAAGAGTCTCTGTCCGGCTTGCTCATTGGCGAATCTCCAGTGGATTATAGTGGCAGAGTGCCGCCGGCAGATGCCCCGGTGGAGTTAAAAATGCCGGATTCAAAAGTGGCTGGAAAGAATGAAATTCAGGTGGAAAAGGCGGTTGAATTGGCTTTGGCGAACCGTCAGGATTTGCAAACTCTGGCCGATAAAGTCGTTGATGCTCAACGTAAAGTTCGCATTGCGGAAGATGCCTTGCGTGCCGAATTGACACTGGGTGGCACGGCGGCAGTGGGTCAATCGCGTTCGCTTTCCAATGCCGATCCTGGCAACGCGGCATTGCGTAGCAGAGAGGGTCAGTATTCCAGTCTGTTGCATTTGGATTTGCCTCTTGAACGTACTGCAGAGCGTAATGCCTATCGGCAAAGTCTGCTGGAACTCGAAAGTGTTGTTCGTACTTATCAGGGCGAGGAAGACTTGATCAAACAGACGGTGCGGGGAAATCTACGCGAACTGCTGGAATACCGCGAGTCCCTGATCATTCAGAATCTTGCCGTCAAGCTGGCGGCTCGGCGCGTGGCCAGCACGGATTTGCTGTTGCAGGCCGGCCGAGCTGAGATCCGCGACTTGCTGGAAGCTCAGGGGGCTTTGCTCTCCGCTCAGAATTCATTGACTGGTGCATTGGTTAATTATCGGATGCAGGAACTGGAACTGCAGAGCAATTTAGGCGTCCTTTCGGTTTCGGCAGATGGAATCTGGCAGGAAATGGATTTAAGCAAGTTCAAATGAGCTGTCCATAGCGGCACAGCAGGGAAAAATTAAAGGCAGAAAAATGTCTAAAAAATCGCATAAAATCCGTTGGGCAGCAAGTTTTTTTCTGTTGTTGGCGCTTGGCTTTTTCGGATATTTTTGGAAGAACCCGAAGCTTTCCCGGGAGCTTGTTCGTCGGGAGCTTTATGCCACTGTACAGGAGGGGCCTTTGGTGATCAATCTGCTCGAGTCTGGCACCATCAAGCCCAAAGAGCAATTAATCCTCAAGAGCAAAGTCGAGGGCAGGGCGACCATCCTGTTTTTAATTCCGGAAGGCAATCGGGTAAAACAGGGCGATTTGCTGGTTGAACTGGATACCTCAACGATCCAGGATAATAAGGTCAATCAGGAGATTACGGTACAGAACGCAGAGGCTTCTTATGTGCAGGCCAAAGAAAATCTGGAAGTCGTCCGCAATCAGGCGAAGGCAAATATCGAGAAGGCGGAACTCACTTTGCGTTTTGCGATCGAAGACTTGAAAAAATACAAGGATGGGGAATATCCCAAAATTTTCAAGGAATATGAGGGTAAAATCACGCTTTCGGAAGAAGAGTTGCAGCGCGCCCGGGATGAATTGAAGTGGTCGGAGAAGTTGTTTGAGGAGAAGTATCTTTCCGAGACTGAGCTTCGTTCCGATCAGCTGGCCTGTCAGCGTTATGAATTGGAATTACAGACGGCTCGGGCAAATCTTGATTTGCTGAAAAATTATACCTATAAACGTCAAATTGATGAATTGGAGAGCAATGCATCGCAAGCCGGCATGGCTTTGGAACGCACTCAGCGCAGTTCCCGAGCCGATGTGGTACAGGCCGAGGCCCAATTGCTGGCCAGAGAACTGGAATTGAACCGCCAGAAACAGAAACTGGAGAAATATCAAGAACAGATTGCCAACTCCAAAGTGCTGGCTCCCGCAGATGGTCTGGTCATCTATTCCACCAGTGCCAAAGGCAACTGGCGTGGCAATGCGGAACCCCTGGCGGAAGGTCAGGAAGTTTTTGAACGGCAAGAATTAATTTATCTGCCCATCGCAGAAACCTTCATCGCAGAAGTCAAGGTGCATGAAACAAATTTGAAGAAAATCTACCTTGGTTTGCCGGCTCGCTTGCGCATCGATGCTTTGCCGGAGCAGTATTTTCAGGGAAAAATTACAAAAATTGCGCCATTGCCGGATGCCAACAGTATGTTTATGAATCCGGATCTGAAACTTTACAATACAACCATTGAAATCGAAGGGGATTCCAAGGCTTTGAAATCCGGTATGAATTGCGAGGCTGAAATTGTCATTGAGCAGTATCCCAAGGCGCTGTTTCTTCCGGTTCAGTGTGTGGTTCGCAACAACGGCAAAACTCTGGTTTATGTTAAGCAGCAGGTTGGATCTGCTCTCGCCCAAGAAGTTGAAATTGGCGAGGACAATAATCGCATGGTGCATCTCCGAAGTGGTTTGAAAGCCGGCGAAGAAGTTCTGTTGACGCCTCCGCTGGATGCCGCTGTATCTCTCCGTACCAATGAAGCCTTGTTGGATGCCAAAATTCCTGAACGCGGGGAGGAAACCACGGCCAAACAGGGCGCTGAAACGTCTCGTGAAACAAGGAAAAAACGTTTGACTCCTGAACAAATGAAAAAGATTCAGGATCGCATGGCCACGATGAGTGACGAAGAAAAAGCAGCCTTGAAACAGCGTATGCAGCAGAGGGGAACGGAACATTCTGCTCCAGCGGCTGCGGCAGCTCAACCGTAAAAACAGGTGAACGAATGACTGAACAGCGGACACAGGATGCGGTTTGTTTTGAAGATATCCGGCGTACCTATATTATGGGCAGTCAGGAGGTGCATGCCTTGGCGGGGGTTTCCGCTAACTTTGCGAAAGGTGCATTCTGGGCGATCATGGGGCCAAGCGGTTCCGGAAAAAGCACGATGCTCAATATTCTGGGGTGTTTGGATCGTCCAAGTAGCGGGCGGTATTTACTCAACGGCCAGGATATCAGTTCACTTGATGATAATGCACTGAGTGATATTCGTTTGAAATATCTTGGTTTTATCTTTCAAAGTTTCAACCTGATCCCGCAATTAACGGTACAGGAAAACATTGCTTTACCGCTCTACTATCTGGGCTGGACTCAGGAGCAGAGCAGCCAGCGTGCCAAAGAGTTGGCTGGCTTGGTTGGTCTCGAACAGCGCCTGGAACACCGCCCGACCGAACTTTCCGGCGGACAGCAGCAGCGCGTGGCTATTGCCAGAGCCTTGGCTAATGACCCGGTTTTCCTGCTGGCCGATGAACCGACCGGAAATCTTGATACCAGCACCAGTCGAGAAATCATTGTCTTGCTGAAAGAATTGAACAAAGCCGGGAAAACGATCATCATGGTGACGCACGAGCCCGATATTGCCGAACATGCTTCTAAACGTTTGTATATGCGTGATGGCCTGATTGCCAGGGTAGAAGGATAAATCCAACGATGTTTTTCTATTCTGTTCGTTTCATTCGTGATATTCAGTTGGGAGTCAAAAATCTCCTGTTGCATAAATTGCGTTCTTTTCTGACCATGCTGGGTTTGGTATTTGGGGTTAGCAGTGTGATTGCCATGTTGGCGGTTGGTGAAGGAGCCAGTATGGAAGCCTTGGAGCAGATTCGCAAGCTGGGCAGCCGCAATATTATTATCAACGCGCAGAAACCTGCTGCGGAGCAGACTGCCACCAATGTTCGTTCTTTTCTGAGTATTTATGGCTTGCTTTATGAGGATGTCGTGCGGCTGGCCGAGACGATGCCCACGCTGAAACGCATTGTTCCGGTCAAGGTGATTCAGAAAGAAGGCAGACTGGGTAAACGCACGATGGATTTGCGTGTTGTAGGTACGAGTGCAGATTGGTTTTCGCTGGTCAGCCGTCCACTGATTGCCGGGCGGGTCATTACACTGGATGATTTGCAGCAGGAAAAAAATGTCGCGGTGCTGACCGAATATGGCGCGCGTCGTTTGATGGCTACAGAGGCTGTGCTCGGAGAGACGCTGCGGATGGGCAGCAATTATTATGAAGTCATTGGCATCGTGCAGAGCGAGAGTGCCACGGAGGGGACGATGCAGACGCCAGATCAGCAGACGGATGCCTATATTCCGCTGAGTGTCGCTAAAGAGCATTTTGGTGATATTTTTACGCAGATCAAATCTGGGTCTCATATTCGGGAAAAAGTGGAACTGCATCAGTTGATTGTTGAAGTCAGCGATGAAGACATGGTAGAACTGACTGCCGCTGCCATCGAACGGCAGATGCAGCTCTATCATGGCAAGAAAGACTATAATATCAGCGTTCCGTTGGCTCTGTTGAAACAAGCGGAAGCTACCAAACGGATTTTCAATACGGTTTTGGGAGCGATCGCCGGGATCAGTCTGCTGGTCGGCGGGATTGGTATTATGAATATCATGTTGGCCAGTGTTACCGAGCGTACCCGAGAAATTGGCATCCGTCGCGCGATTGGTGCCAAGCAACGCCAGATTGTAGCTCAATTTTTGATTGAGACCGTCGTTCTTTCGCTTAGCGGCGGAATTGTCGGGATCGGTCTTGGCTTGTTGATCCCCTGGGCAATTACCAGAATCGTCGGCATGCCAACCATTGTCAGTATTTCCAGCCTAGTCTTATCTTTGGGGATTAGTGTCAGCGTGGGGATGATCTTCGGCATCTATCCGGCGTTGCGGGCGGCTCGGCTCGACCCGATCGAAGCCCTCCGTCATGAATAGAGTTTGTCCCAAGCTGGCACCATCTCCACAATCACTTATTGGATCAATCTGCCGCAGAAGTTACCCTGATAATTATAGATATTCAAGCGTATGCGTGGGGGCTGTTGATGGGGCGGCCAGTCATAGCGGAATTTTGGAGCAGGGTCATCATGGACGCCGACTGTGCGGGAAAGGTAAACAAAGCGCGGTTCGAGTTTGGGCTCCCGGTTCCACAGCAGGGAGGGCAGACGTAAGGTCGCTGTCCAGGCGCTCTCATCGCGACGGATGCTGCATTCTGTCAGAGGATGCAATTCATGAACGCTGCCATTTTTTTCGATGGTAATCATCCAAGGGAATGTGGTTCCGGTGGCATCGACGCAGTTGAAGCAGAAAACGTCCCGGTCATAGGGCAGATATTGACCTTCAAAGGTGACCAGAAGATCGCCGTTTTCCTCTTGATCAATTCGCCACTGGGTCTGGCTGTCGCCAGTCCAGCCGGAGTTCAGGCGGTAAGTCGGAGTCTGCTCATAGAATTCAGAGGTCGGCAGTGCTGAATTCGTTGCGATGGCCTTTGAGAATTCCAGAAAATCCTGATCCAGGAGTTGCTGCAGGATTTCCTGTCTCCAGAGCAGTCGGCTTTCACAGAATTGATGGGCTTCGGCTTCGGAGTGGAAGCCCAGCCGGGAATCTTGTTGGCAAAGTTGTGCCATTTCAGCACTGTTGTTGATTTCCTCCAGAACAAGATTCTTGAGTTGTTCCAGCAGTGGCAATTTCCGTTGTTGCGGTGCAAAATAGAGTTCCCGGCGGAGCCAATAAAATTCAAAGATATTACGGGCGCTGCGGAATAAGAGTCCCAGTGCTTCGGCCACAGCAATATCCAGCAGGCGTTCGCGATCCTGTTGGAAGGCTTCGCGCACTTTTCGTAACAGTAGCAGCCCTTTGTCAAACTTCTGCTGCATCCTTTCGGCCAGCAACAGCGCTTCAGCCAGGCTATGGTTCTCCAGAGATTCCCCAATGCAGTCGCCACTTGGCGGGTAATCCGGTTTCCAGGTCGGAGCCAGTGGAGTGAGTTCGATTTTTAAGTGTAACGGCCAGACGACGCCGGCATGCATCGGCCCGTAATATTGCATGTCATTAGAAAGAGGATACTCACTGTAGGCCTCGCTGAAAAGGTGCCAGGCCTGGGCCACGGTTTCTGCATGTTTTCCCCATTGTGGGCGAGCCAGTTCCAGAAGGAAATCCTCTTCCGTGCCGCGAAGGTCAGAGAATGCCAGCATGCCAGCGGCTCGGTTCATGATGCCGGGGTAGTTGCCAAAGTACCAGCATTGCATGACATGTTGGCAACCCTGTTTTTTCATCGCAGCATATTTTTGGAAAAGCAGGCCGGGTACTGAAACAAAAGGTACCGTGGCCACTTCATGCGAACAACCGACCTGAATTTTCGCCGAGAGCTCCCCTTGCGCATTGCACACGCCTTCAGCCATTCGGCTGAAGGAATGGCTGGGTCCGACATAGGACAGCCAGTAATCGCCTCCCAGGCGAGCCCTGGAGAGCTGTTTTTTACTGGCGCCGGATTCAAAATTATATTGCAGGATTGTTCCTTCCGGAACATGTCTTGCCAGTTCGTAAGTCCATGCTCCCCGTTCCGGGATTGGTTGCGGCTGATACAGCCAGCTGATCAATTCCGCATCTGGATTGGCTTTTTTCATTCCTTTCGCCATGGCTCCAACCGCCTGATGATGAATCTGCCATTTCGGAATTTTGCTGCAACGAGGGCATTGTATCGGGTCATCAGAAGTCGCCGCAACGGAACTTAAACAGGTTGTGGCTCGTTCTCCATGGCTGATATTGATCAAACCACCCAGATGAGGAACCTTGGAAAAAATATCGTATGTGCTTTCGTTGAGATACTGCTGGGCTTTTTCCGAAGACGGGCAGAAACAACGGTTGCCGTCATAAGCAAAGGCTCCACCAAACTCCGGATTCTGCTGCAGCAGGATATCCCCCAGAGCCAGATTTCTCGGTTCAATACTGAAAAGCCAGGTTTTGATTCCATAAAGTCGGCATTGTAGAACTGTTTGGCGCAGTTTTTCCAGCCTTTTTTCGGCCAGTGGGTCACGTTTTGTGAACGAGGTTTCGGCCAGTTCCCGGAAGACGATCGTCAGCCAGAGACCGTTGACGCCCTCATGAGCCAGTCGGTTCAGGTATTCGGACGGATAATAATCCAGCTCATCGAGGAGTTCATCCCGGTTGAACGGGGGGCGTTTGATGGGGCCGAAAAAACATCGGGAAATTCGGTTGCGTAACCAGGGTTCGCGCTGGAAGTCTGCGAAGGGCAGGGCTGGCCCGTCCACCGCAGTTAGCTGATCCTCAAGAAAATAGATTCCCCGGCGCAATCCCTCGGTATCGTTGGCACTGAGACGAATGCCGCTGGCATCTATTTGCAGACGATAACTTTCTTTTTTTCCTGTGTTTTCCTGGCAGAAGTGACAGGGGACGGTTCCGTTCACCGGCAATTTGGTCAGCGCTAATAACTTTTTAAAATCATCATAAGCAGTAGCAAGTAAGTTTTCCGGATCCGGGAAAGCAAAATCGAGCGTCAACCCAGGGCGCAGATCGAGCTGATTTGGCAAACCTTTAAAATTTTGTTGATTCCAATGCAAGCAGCGTTGTTCGGGCTGCTGAAGTTCCTGCAGAAACAACCATTCTTCACGAGAAGGCGGGGCGGGGATATCAGTCCGTATTGAACTCATTTTTTTTACCTTATAGTCCAGATTGTGCAGGGCCTTTGCATGCAAAGGGCACGATTAAAAGCAAATATAAAGGTTTCGGCGGGAATTGCCAGCTTCCAGAGACGAGTATTCACTTGTTCGCATGCAGCAGCATTTCCCGTCATTAAAATGGCATTTTTCGGCAAAGTGTGAAGGATTTCCGGTCGGTAAAAAGGGGTTTCGGCGAGGGGTAGGCCGGCTTTTATCCATTGCTTAGCCAAGGATGCCGCGCTGACCCCGGTCGGAGAGTGAAGGGCATCTGCCAACATCTGGAAACGTTTGCGCAGACTGCCGACCCATTGGGCAGAGAACCCCTTATGAATCAGCTGAGCCAGAAAATCACAGAGGAAATCCGGGTTCTGTAGACAGGCCAGCTGGAAAGGTTCCTGAAGAAATTGTTGATTATAGAACAAGTCGATCATTCTGGAAAGGAGGCTGGCTTGATATAGTTCCCGGGCCGGGAATTCCGGCGTTCGGAGCACCTCGTACGGTGGATTCGGGTTGAACAGGATTTCCAGTGAGGCGGTTCTATTTTGCAATGGAGTGCCGGGTAGTACTTTCAGAATTTCGAGTTGAATTTCGGCAGGTCCGATGGCAATCAGGCAATTTAAGTCGGCAAGCAAATCCTGATAATTTTGTTTCGGTAAGCCAGCCAATAAGTCGGCGTGCGTGTCGAAGGCAGGGTGGCAGGAACACAGGAAGCGCAACCCATCCAAAGCCTGTTCTGCAGAACCATTACGCCCGATTGCCTGCAAAACTTCCGGCTTCAGGGATTGGATTCCGGCTTCGATATGGAGTTGTCCTTGGCGGGCGAGTTGCAATTCCCCGCGCAATTCAGTATTGAGGTATTGGGGATGAATTTCCAGATGAAAATGCAGCAGAGGGAATTCACATCGGAAAAGCTGCAGCAGGTTGGCTGCCCGCTTGGCCGGCAGGTTGAAGGTGCGGTCAAGAAGCCGAATTTTCTGAACTCCTTTTCCCGAAAGGAGATTTAATTCCTGGCGTACCTGATCCAGCGTTTTACTGCGAACCGGGGTGCGGCAGCTAGTACAATACACACAGCCATGCGGGCAACCGCGGGTGGTCTCCATCTGCACAAAAGGCTTATCCAAGACAAAGAACGGACTCAACACTGGGGCTGGAGCCTTTTCCCAGTCCGGATAAAGCAATGGAGGTTTCGCAAACGATTGAATGGATTGTCCCAGACGACAGGCGGTTCCGGGAAGCGGTTCCGGAAAACGATGTTCAGCAATCGCTGCCATGATCTTCGGTAGGCATTCTTCGCCTTCGCCACTGACTGCGCAATCTACTGCCCAGGAACGGCGCAACACCTTTTCGGCACCTTCACCGAGGCATTCCGGACCGCCGATGGTAACCGGACAGGTGGGGCATAAGGTCTTGAAACGTTCGAGAATCTCGAAAACGGCTAGGGAATTAAAAAGATACAGGGTGGTGCAAAGCAAGTCCGGGTGAAGCTCTTCCAAGCGCAGCGCAAGTTCACCGGGATGTTCCGCAATCGTAGTATCCAGCGAAGTCCATTCCCATTGGTCAACATGCTGTGCTGCCAGCTGCAATATCGGCAGAGCCAGCGACGAATGAGAATAGGAAGAGTTGACGGATAACCAGACTAAATGCATGTTTTCCTCAATCGCCTTTGCGCGGATAACTTTCCGGCGACAGTAAGGCTTCCAGAACAAAGGCGGCGCATCTCAGGCCAAAAAGAGCCGGCAGGTAAGAAATCGTTCCCAGTGGCCGTTTTTCGCCTTCCTGTTCCGGGACTTGTCCGGTGAAAAGGCCATTCTTCAGCAGAACCGGGAGTTCACTGGAGTAAACGACTTTAATTCCGCCGGTAATTCCTAGTTTTTTCAGGTTCTTGCGTAGTAATTTCGCCATCGGGCAGCCTGATGTTTCGGACAGATCGGCAATTCGGATGGCTTCCGAACAAAGTTTATTGGCGGAACCCATGCTGGAAATGACCGGGATTTGCTTTTCCACACAAGTCTTCAGCAGGGCGAGTTTTGCTTGGCGCTCATCAATCGCGTCGATGACATAACTCCAGGACTGTGAGCTAAGGAGCGCGTCGCAATTGTCGGGGGTAAGTTTTAGGTCCAGCGCAATAATTTCTGCTTCGGGGGCAATGTCTTTCAGCCGATTACGCATGCATTCGACTTTGCTTTGATTCAGGGTACTGTGCAGGGCTTCGAGTTGTCGGTTCAGATTACTCGCCTTGATTTGGTCAAAATCGAGCAGGGTCAGATGACTGATACCACCTCGAATCAGGGCTTCTGCCGCCCAGGAGCCAACTCCGCCAAGCCCACAAAGAAGAATTCTGGCTTGGCGGAGTCGGGCAAGCCCGGCAGAACCGATCAGCAGTTCCAGACGGGAAAAGGACTCAGAAGCATTTTTCATTGCTGCTCAAGAAGAAGGGTGCAAGTGGGCTGGTCACAGACGCTGCTGGGGCCAAAATACTGGATCGGGCCGGGATAGACAAATTCAATGCCCTCGCCCCAGGCTTTCCGCTGCTGGGCAAAGCTCTGGAAAGGCTTACCGGAAAGATCGACAAGGGCTTTTTTGATCACCGGGACATCTTTGCCATGGCGGTGTTCGATGTTCATCATCATGGTCAGCGGAATGCCGCCGGCGATCCATTGTTCTGCCGGTGCAGCGATGTTGCGAACGGAGGCCATGTATCCGGTTTTTCCTGCTCCAATCAGAGTCGCTGCGGTATAGCCCAGGCTGTAGCAGTAGTCTGTGTCGAAATTTGATGGGGCGGCGCAGCGACCTTCGTATCCGAAGAAATGTGCCTGGGTGCTGAATTTTACCGCTTTTTCACGCCCGGCATTGATGATTCCCAGCTGTTCTTCAATCATCGCAATCAACAACTTTTCGGTCTCAATGCGGGAAACTTGGACATTGCCATGCGGGTCACGATCCCCCAGCAACTGCGCCTTGATCCCTTCCGGTAAGCAGCTGA
>JBAXYW010000091.1:0-11157 GCA_041670605.1 Lentisphaeria bacterium | reverse complement strand
GTTTGCCCGGAATTCGTGGAAAATTGGCGAAAAGCGGTGTCCGCTGTGGTTGCTGAAGCCCTCGCCAATGAAGAGGAAATCCGTGCCTTTGCCGGGAAGGCAACGATTCGTAAATCTTTGGGCGAGAACCGCGCGGATCCGCAACATGGCCATACTGACGGAGCCATTCGCTGGATAAAATTCATCCGTCCGGACGGGAGCGTAAAGATCTTGCTGCATAATCATGCCATGCATGGTGTTGTTTTCGGTCGGCAGCGTTTGGTTTCTGCCGACTGGATGGGGGATGCAAATCGAAAAATTAAAGCTCGAGGTCTGGCGGAAATGCCCTTCTTTCTTTATGGCTGTTCGGGAGATATCAATGTTATCTGGACGCATCCCAAGCCAGAAGAACGTGACAAAAATCTTGAGTGGATCTCTGAAAGCTATGTCGATGATTTGCAGAATGGGCTTGCTGGGGGAGTAGAAATCAATCTTTCGCCATTGTCGGGTGTATTGGAAACGGTCGAATTGCCAAGCGAACCGGTGATTTCTGTAGAACTACGTGAAACGGCGGCGAAGCTTCTTGCCAAGTTGCCTTCCGAATATGGGGGTCTATTGCAGTATACTCATGATCGAATGATTGAAATGGCGGTCATGGCAGAAGAGGGACATGATTTTCGAGTGTTTCAGGATCTCCAGGTTTTGCGCATGGGGGATTTGGCGGTTTATGCGATACCAGGGGAACCCTTCCTGGCGCTTGGTGAAAGCGTTATGCAGGAGGCTCCTTTTCAATTTCCGCTGGCGGTATCGGTTGCCAATGGAGATGCGGGCTATTTCCCAACTCCGGAAATGTTCCGGCAATATCCCGATCCTTTCTGCTGTGACGATTTTGGTGCTTTCGGTTTTTATGAAGTCTGGTTTGGCCCGGGACTGCTCCGAGCAAAATTTAAACCCGATATTGTCGATTTTATCACCAGAAAACTACTGTCTCTCAAACTCCAATAGGAATAGTGTAAGTGTTTTCGATCATTTGAAGGTATGGGTTGTTTTATCCTGCATCTCCAACCGGGCGTGAGCGTATGGAGCACCGGCGTTCATTATGGTGGTTCGTTCTCGTCCCGGAAAAAGGAGGCGATGCAGGCCTCTGCGTCGCCAAACTTATTGCGTACACAAAGTGCATTTACGCTAATTGTAAAGCAAACATCGAAAAACAATATTTATCATTCTGTATTCCAGCCACTTGCGGTTTAAAACACCCCACGTTGCTTTTTTAAAACCATCTATTTTACAAGTTTCGCTGCTTGTATAATTGCAAGTTGACACGCTTGCCATTAATTTTATTAATCATTTTGTCTAAAGAAAAATATTACTATTATTGCGGCACAGCCTCAAAAGTTTGATATATTAGCAACAGGAGCAAATCATTTTCAATCTATGGTTGGAAGCTGTTCTGATGGAGTCATTGTCGCTGTGCTCATGCCAGTTAAGTGGAACCGTTAGATTATATTGAAGCATAGCAGGCACACCTGCAAAAGGAGTGACGAATGCAATTCAAAAGATTGTGTCGGTATCATACCGTGGCGATACTGTTATTGATGAGTCCTGCTTTCCTGGCCTTAGAAATTGGCGGTATTATTATTGATGACAGTGATCAGCAGGTCAAAGTCAAAAGCATAAAAGGTTCTTGGCATACATCCAAAGATGGCCACAAACTTGCAGTTCCAATGTTGACAGTCAAATTTGCTTTAGGCAATTTTGATTACAGTTTACGTCATGATGGTGGCGGGCCGTATCCGAATGGAATTGGCATCAGTTTCCCAAGCTCTTACAATTGGTACCAATCGGATGCTTTTTCCCTTGTTATCAATGGAGAAAGATATGTATCTGGTGCGGCTTCGAATGAAAAAATACAAGTCGTAGAAAATGGCAAACGGGGCGATGCTATTTTTCAATGGAGCAATGATCTTGCGGTAGTCCGCTATGATTTTTGTGGTTATTACTGGGATAAGAATCTGTATTTATTGATTAGCTTAGACCCGAAAGTGGAAGTAAAAAGTTTGTCGTTAAAGCTGAATGGTTTTCCCGGTGGCTTTCTACGGGGGGCACAGCAACCGTTAAAGGTATTGACCAACTTGGAAGAATTTGAACTTGCAGCCGGGAAAGTGCGTGAACTAAATTCCGAGCATTGCGACCGGGTTTTTCTCTATCGTTCGGAAGAACAATTGTCATCAGAGTTGGTGGGTGGTTGTGGAGTCCTTTTCAATACGCCGGCATTGCAAAAATTACAGGTGACCAACCAGTTTTATAGTCAAATAATCTTGGATTTGCCTCCCGAAACTCGTTTGATCAAACTGGCGTTATGTGAAATGACCACAAACCATCCGGTACCACAGTTCAAAAAGCAGGCTTTGATGGCAAGCGAACGCTTGGCAAACATCGTGCCAAATAACAGTCAACTGAATGCTAACGTCAAAACACTCAAAGAGCAATAAAATTGACGTGGCAGCCGTGGGCTGACAGACCGATTGCGGCAAAGCAGAAAAAATTGCTTTTATTACAGAGTGTTAGCGAAAACTAAAAATTTCATTGAAATTTGTTGTCAAGAGCTTAGAATTCAGAATTGAGAACCAAGAAGAAAATAGGATTCGGTCTAATGATGAAAAAGCTAAGTGGTTGTTTGTTGACGTTTAGCCTGATTGTTTCTGCTTTGGCAGCGGAGAAGTCTTTGCCAGCGCCCTTGCCGCGTGCTGTCGTGATACCTTTCATCGATGGCAAACCGGATTGGTCAAAATTAGCGTCTTTGCCAGGGGACTTTTCCGTCAACCGCAGTCCCCAGCCAACCTTACCGAGTCAATTGACCGAAATTCGCATGGCCTGGGATCAAGAGTCGCTTTGGGTACACTTTTTCTGCCATGAAAAAAACATGCATTCCTTGATCCGCTATCACAGCGGCGAAGCCATCTGGCAAAATGACTGCGTCGAATTTTTTATCGATGTCAAGCTGGAAAGACGGAACTGGGTACAGTTCATTTGCAGCGTTGATGGTCAAATGCAAGTCCTGCCTCGAGGCATGAAACTGGGAAGCGGAGAGCCGCAATTAAAGGTCAATTGCCACGAAAAACAGTGGGAAGCCCAAATCCAAATACCATGGTCAATCTTCGGCTCCCAACCGGAAATTTTCCGTGCCGCCTTGAGTCGGGAAAGACGCGCCGGGGAGACAGAATATACGACTTGGAATTGGCCTAGCGGCTTTAATAGTCCAGCCTGCCACGGTTACTTTTTTGTTGGCGATCAGAAAACGATACTTTTAAAATTGCTACATCACTGGCAGGAAGACCGAGAATTTTTAGCCACCTTAGCCAGCAATGCTCCTGTAGCCGCCCATTCCTGGCAGACTTGGCTACAAAGTGGCCAAAAATTGTTATCGGCACCGATGCTACCCCATTCTCCGCAAGTGGTGCAATGGCTGGATGATTTCTATCACTTACAACAAAGCAATCGGCGCGATGATACGATTTACCATGGCAAAATCATCGAACTACTGCAACGACCTTAAAAATCGGCTCCAGATCAATTAAATAAGCAACTCATTGAACCGTAGAATCATCCTAGGAAGGCAAAAAAATGGCAAAAAAACTGGTACTCTGCGCTTGGATAATTAGTTCAATAATGCTGGTCGCAAAACCGGAACTCCCCGAAAATTTTGATGAACAAAAATTTTATCAGGACTATCATTCTTTAAGTAACGAGGTGGTGACGCCGCATTTGCTTTGGGCAAAAAAAAGTATCTGGGCCGGTTTGCGGGTTCTAATTATTGCTCCATCTTGGGGACAACGCGAAACGGTTGAATTACAGCAACGCTTTGACTTCCAGGTTTCCAGCTTGATGACCTTGCGTCATAACGCTTTTGCCGGACTTACTGCCATCGGCACGCCTTTGTCTCCTGAACAGGTAAGTGGCTACTTTGAAGCTGATTTACTCGGAAATAGTTATGATGTTATTGTTATGTCGCGCACGGCTTGGAGCCTTTATCCGTCTCATTACCGGTATGACCTATTGCGGAAGGTTTATGAAGAAGGCACCGGATTGCTGTTGATCGGAGTTGGCAAACATGATGAGTTGGAACAACTTTTTAGCAAAACTGCATGGAAACCAGACCTTTCTTTTGCCGATTTGGAAGCCCTTAGCTATGTTAAAAACGGTTTAGCCAGCAAAACCAACATTGTAGGCGTGCAATTTGGTAAAGGTCGGGTTCTACGATTTGACTGGCGGTCGATGAGTGCCCAAATGATTCTCACTCCTTGGGGAAATAATTATGATTTTAACTGGGAATATGAGCACTACTTGGCACTCTGCAGCAAAGCAATACTGGCAGTTTCCGGTAAATATCCGGACTTGCGTTGGCAAGTACCTGAAAAACTAAAGCTGACAGCCGGACTGGATCGACAAAAATTGGTCATGGAATTAATTGGCGACGTTGAAGAGCAAGTTGCTAATATTGAGTTACAGGCTTTTTCAGCTTTGGCACCGAAAGGGCATAGCCTAGGACGCTTTACAGCAGCCGAATTAAAAAATGGTGCCGAAGTTTATTCGGCCTTGAATGAAGGTTCCTATCTTTTATTAGCCACCTGCCATGATGCTTCCGGTCGGCTTTGCGCCTGGGAGTATTTTCCTTTACAAATCAACGCTACATTTAAGATTGCTTCAGTGCAATTAAATCGTGATGCCTTAGCGAAGGCGGGGGAAATGGTGCAGGTGAAGGTAGCTATGGAAGGTGTGTTCACTGGAGCTTTGCCATTGACAGCAAAAGTTTACGATGTGGACTCGCGTTTGGTTTATGAGCAGGAAATGCTTTGCAAGGATGCCAGTACCGTAGAATTCAGTTTCCCAGCTCCTTATCCTTTGAACAGCAGTTTATTTAATTTACAGTTACAGCTGGCGAACTTTTCTCAACAAACCGTTGATTTTACCGTTCAGGGCCGTGAACGACCCGTTTTCAGCTTTGGCTCTTGGGTTGAGTCTCAAAGTTGTTATATGTCGTATCTTTATTATCGAAGCATGGCAGCCAATGGCATCGACGGCATTTTTTATAGCATCGCTCGTGGTGACCGGGCTGTTGCCGCGCCTTTGCTGGCTAAAACCAAACTGTTCAGCATACCACATTATAATAATTATACGCCAGACCGGGACCGCAGTCAGCCCGAGCGACCGGTCAACCGCAATAATCTCAACGATCCAAAATTTCTGTCGGCACAACGAGAGAAAATGCGAGACTTGGCAACGGTTTGGTCAAAATATGATATTTACAGTTATACTGACGGCAGTGATAAATCTCGGGGCGGCAACAGTTTTGATGAATTATCCATAAAAACATTCCGGGATTGGATGCGGCAACGACATGGTTCTATCAAGGCAATGAATCAAAAACTCGGTAGCGACTATCAAGATTTTTCTGAGCTGCAACCAGTACCGTTGCTGCAAGCAAAAAAAGAACAGAAACTGCCTCTTTGGTTGGAATATAACCGTTTTTTTGAACAACGCTTTCTTAATTACTTTACGGAAATGCAGGCGGTTGGACGTGAAGTTGACCTCAATGGTGAATGTTATCTGGGCCCAGATGGATTTGGACGTTTAGACCCATTCGAATTTGCCGGTATGTATGATCTATTGAAAACGGTGACTTATTTCAATTTATATACCTATCAGGATCCGCCACAAATGGAGATCGCCCGTTCGCTACTGCAGTATTGTCCGGAGGTTAAATACCGTACTATTTATGCAGGTTCCTACGGCAATCAGTATATGAATTACTCGTTTATGCGCAGCATCCCTTGGTTCATGCTATTTCATAATTATACCGGATTCTTTTGGTATATGGGCAATGGCAAGCTGACCTTCAGCTCCGAAGGCTGTATGGCTTTCATGCCGGACTTACGCCCCAGCGAAGGATTTCAGGTCGCAGCGCAACAAATCACTGAACTGAGACAGGGACTCGCTCCCTTGGTAGCAGTTTCAAAACGTCGACATGATAATATTGCCATTTTGTATTGTAATACCAGTGTGGCAGCTGCAACGGTTGATCAACAGGAAAATACCTTGCGCCAATCTTTAAGTGAATTACAAAATCTTTTGGAAGATTGTGGTTTGCAGTATGATTATATCCCAACCCAGGAGTTGGAAGCCGGGGCTTTGCAGAGCAATTATCGTATTTTATTCATGCCGAACATTCGCAGTTTATCGAGTAAGACTCTAGGCGCCATTGAAGCCTTTGTCGATTCTGGCGGTTTAGTTATTGCCGATCTGTTGCCTGGTAAATATGATGACTTTCTGCGTCCTGTAGCGACCGAACAACTGGCCACCCGTTTTGCGAATAGCGACGCTTGGCGCTTGTCAGATTGGAAAAGCTACAGTAAAGTCCGAAAACACTCCGCCAAAGGAGAGGCTTACCGGCAAGAATGGTTGACTAGCCTTTCTGGCCAATTACAACGCTTGACCCGTTGGCGTGGCAACGGCATTCCTGGAGTAGAAAAGATTGAATACCAACTACCATCCGGAGGCTGGTTATTGGCAGCTATCAATTACCAGAAAGAAGAACGAGAATTAGTTCTGGAGTTACCCGAAGGCAAAGTCCTTTATGATGTCCGGGCGGCTAAACAAATTGTTTATGCGAATTCGCATACCTTTTTGCTTTCTGGTGGTGAAACAAAAGTCTTTTGCCTGCAAGAGCTGGAATTACCGAAACTGCAACTGCAAAAGCCCAAAACTGTCAGACTTGGTGGCATGGGAACTTTCAGCTGCAAAAACGGTAATATAAGTAATGCTTATTATATCACCGTCTATGACGCCAATAAAAAAGAAAGGAAAGAATACAGTAAAACCATTTTGAATACCGACGAATTCCAGCTGAGACCTGCACTCAATGATCCGGAAGGAAATTGGCAACTGCAAGTCCGGGATACGATCAGTGGACAAGTGAGCAATTGCGAATTCTTGGTCGAGCCGAAACTCTGATGATCGCTGGAGATT
Organism: Lentisphaeria bacterium; assembly: GCA_041670605.1. GTDB lineage: Bacteria > Verrucomicrobiota > Lentisphaeria > Oligosphaerales > Oligosphaeraceae > JAQVUB01. Next base: position 4,152 of record JBAXYW010000091.1, on the reverse strand, counting down.
TAAACCGTTTTGCCCCTTGCGGTCGAAGCTCGCATTGGCATTATTTTGGTTCAGTCTTTACGGTGTTCTGATTTCTGAAGAAATAGAAGTATTCCCGCTCCTGATCATCGACTGCAGATGGGGAGCAGGATGGATAAGCCGGAGTTATTCCTTGATAAACTCAAGGGATTCTGGCCAGACACCATAAGTGCAGGCAGAGATCAAGGTGATCAACTGTTTCCCGGACTTTAACTCCACGTGACTCAATTCCGCCGATTCTGCTTTCGCTTCGCTCTTCAGATCGCCGACGTATCGACCGTCCACAAGAAGCATTCCGCGCATGGGCCACTCATCACGGCGGTATTCCCGTCGACGAAGAATAACCCTGTATTTTCCCGCCTGTTGTACATTCACCGTATACGCAACCCATTCCCCCGCCTCACGGAGGTGCATCGCTTTCCTGCTGAAAAGGTCTGCTTTGCCACTTGGGTAGCCATCGCGGATCTGTTTATAGTAGGCGATGTTCTGCCCTCCAATATTAAAATTCACTGCGGGCAGGATGCCGGGGAGTGTTGGAATTGTTTCCTGATAGGGCTGTCCACCAGTCAAGTCTGCAATCATTGGGAAAACTTCGGTATAAGCGACATTCCCCGCTTCGTCCTGAACCGCTGCAATAAAAAAGTGTGGATAGCCATCCATAAGTGGCTTCTTTCCTGAACGCCCTGTATTGTCCCAGACCGTATTTTCATAATGCTTGCGATCGATGGCCAAGGAGAAACGGAAAGGCGGCTTGGTCTTGTAATCCAGCAGGTTTCCATTATCAAACAGATAAACGGTCGATACCGGCGAGCGGTTGGCTTCCGATGGCCAGGCAGCCACTTCGAAAACGAATGGTTCCCCCGTTTTGACCAGCGATTTTTCCGGGACTGTGGTAAACTTGATCAAGGGATCATTTTCCCTTGGATATTCATAGGCGCGGACATAATCCACCAGATATTCTTCGCTGTATTCGCCGGTAGCTTTACCGCCGGAATAGCCAGCCTGTCCGCTCAAACAGAGATACAGCGTCGAGGTGCCGAAAGCATGATTGATCGCATCGTAAGTGACCGATGCATAGGGGCTATGCCGTGCGTTCGTCCGAATCAATTCGCCATTCAGATAGGTAGAATATTCAAAGGGAGTCCATTTGCAGCCGATCACGTAGAAATCATCGATAGAACCGGGCAGTTCAAAATGGTAGCCATAACTGCGCATGTTGGGTCCATAGCTGGCATGCAGGTTGTTGGCAACGATGGGTACACCGCCGCGGGTAGAATAGTCTTCGAAAATATCGAGTTCATAACCGCCGCCTACAGACATATTGCGTCCTTCGTCAAGCATCCAGAAAGCCGCCCACCAGCCAGGTTTCTTCGTGAAGCGTACTCGAGCCTCGTAATACCCATAGCTGAAACGTTTCTGTGAATAAAGGCCGGCGGTTCTGCCCGTAAAGGGAAACTTGCCTTCTGGGGTTTTTGTGAAATCGCAGCGAATATGTAGGATGCCATCCTTAAGATAAGCCATATCACGATTTTTGGGCACGGGATTCCAAGGCGAGTTCATCCAGGTCTTTTCCCAGTCGACTTGCGTACCATCAAATTCATCCTGCCAGATCCGTTTCCAGCCCGCTTTCACCGGGTCAAAAGTCGGATCCAGAGCGATTTTAAACGGGATCGTATTGCTTTTTACTTCCCGTTTGGCCAAACCAATGAAATAGTTGTCGACTGTGGCTTCGCAGCCTGCCAAGCGAATGAGTGATGAAAAATCCGTTAATTCCGAAAAATCACTTTTCCCGTTCATGGTCCGGAGCCTGCTGTCCTGAATACTCAGCATATTGACAAAGAATTCATTGTGGCTGATCGCCAGGACTATATCAACCGGAAGTGCGCTCTTCGGGAACAGCATAGACTTCAGAATTTTTCCGTTTTGAATAAAGTCTGCAGTAATCTCCGTTCTGGTCGGGCTATGGGTCAACAGCAGAACCACTTTTCCACCCTGATCGAAGCTTATCGTTCCGTCTCCGCTGAGTTTCTGGAGACGAATTCCGGTAGCAAAAAGGTGCTCTCCGCTTTTGGCAGGAAGCCGATGTATCTTTTCCGCAAAGGAAATTTCCGAACCGGGAGAATAGAGACCGAAGCCGCATTTTGTCTCGATACCATCCGTCAGGATCCCTTCGATCAACTTCGGATTACCGGGACGCTGCCCCGGCTTTTCATAGTCATCCTGTTCATCCTGCCTGGTGACGGTAACGACGGAGGAAAGATCGCGCAGTTCGTTGGCGCCTCCTAGTGAAAGGCACGGGTTGGGATTGCCACCGGAAAGGAATTTGACGGCAATGATGTTAGTACCCTTGAGCATCCCGACAGTTGCCGTATGGTTGCTGAAATGTGGCGGAAAATCGCCATTGCCGCTCTGCAGAGTATCAATGACTTTAACTCCGTTGACATAGAGCGCCATGAAGTAATCTGCGCCTGCTCCGATCGTATAATCACAGGCGTAGGACGCTTCGATTTCTGCATATAGCCAGGCGCAATTCCGGATCTGTGCTTTAGCGAAAAAAGGTTTCAGTGAAAGCGTTCCGCCGTTCAGCGTCACTTGTTTCCCTTTTACGTCGCCGATTTCCGCCGGAATCGCATTGAGTACGGGTTCCAGTTTGCTGTCGACATCGGCAAAAACGAGCCAATGCCTTGGGAACCTCAAATCGCCTGAAAAATTTCCCGGGGTCACCTTCACTGTAATGTCCTTGATATAGAGTTCGGTTTCCTGTTTTCCGAGAAAAGTCGGCATAATTCGTCCGGTGCATGCATTTTTCAGGTTGCTGACCAGGAGGCGAAAGGTTTTCTGCTGCCAGTCGTTTTCCAGCACCGCACTGTCGGTTCGGGTATCAATTCCTGTCCATTGGCGACCATCGGCGGTGAAATTCTGCAGTTGGAAAGCGATTTTACCCTTTCCCTTAACCATGGCCGTAATAAGCACTTCATCCCCGGCAATAGCATCATACTGTTTTGTGCAACGCCACCCGAAACCATATTTGGACTGTACGTTGTAAATATGGAGTGCGCCATCTTGAAATTCATGGATGGCGAAAGGTTCATAGCCCTTCCAGGAATTCCGGCTCCATTCCTTCGCCAAATCCGCGTGAAGCAGGAGGGTCAGCGCCAAGGTTATTCCCAAAGTCATAACTATTTTTCTCATCGCTATCAATCTCCTCGTGTTGGATAGGCGTTTTTTTTTGATTCAGGCAGTGCCTTTATTTCAGGAAAAAAGGCCAGAGGCTATCGAATCTATATTTTATTGTCCTGCCCAGAGCAGTTTGCCTGAGCCTTTCGACTGGTTTTTATGGTAGATATAATTTGTTTCAGAGATTGTTTCGGCATGGCCGTCAGCAAAAACGAAATTGGTGTTGCCGTCATGTCGTCGTCGGGAGATATTCTGCCCGTCGTTATAGACCGAAGCCGCCCCTTGAGCAGTCGCAGGCGTGAGATCAGAACTTCCGGTGCAGAGGCTATTCAAATTGAAAACCGAATCAACAAGCATTCCTTTGGCAGCAGGTGATTTCAGGGCGCTGAAGGTGTGCGGAAAAGTTTTGATGTATTGTCCGGTATTCAGCCAATCATTACCCCCGATATAATATCGGAGCATACCGTAATAAGTGGCAAAACCCAGATACACGTAGCTCATGACCGTTCCGGCAGAGTTGGTCACATACGGATAGGAGCCCGCCGCTGGGCAATGCAGGATGCCGGTAGCATGCCGTTTGTTGATCTGAACATAGTTATAATTGTTGTTGGATGGCACCACCGCGCCGTCGGTAATCCCGACATATTCGCGGACTAGATAGACCCAGGACGCTCCCACTGGCCCATCGATTCCGCGGTTGGTGTGAAGTATGCTGCCACCATTCTCCAGCGAATTCGTTTCCACTGCGAAGGGCACGATGATATCATTGTTATCCAGCCCGTAACTGATTACCGATGAGCCGACCTGACGGATATTATTCAAACAGCCAATCCGCTTCGCCGCCTGACGGGCTTTGCTGAGCGCCGGCAACAACATTGAGGCTAGAATAGCAATAATGGCAATCACTACAAGAAGTTCAATCAGTGTGAAAACATGCAATTTGTAACTGTCTTTATG
>JBAXYW010000090.1:0-11317 GCA_041670605.1 Lentisphaeria bacterium | reverse complement strand
GACAAAGGCATCCCCATCACGTTTGCTGTAGGGTTTTCCAGCGGCATTGACAATCATCGGCAGATGGGCGTAGATTGGCGGCACGGCTCCCAAGCAGCCAAACAGAAAAAGATGCCGAAACGTATTTTCAACATGATCATCCCCGCGGATAATATGCGTTATTCCCTGGGTAATATCATCCACCACATTGGCCAGATGAAAAACCGGTGTGCCGTCACTACGCACAATCACCAGATCCTTCATACTGTCCAGCGGCTTACTCATCAGCCCCTTGACTTTATCCTCATAGGTAATCGCACGCCGAGTAAAAAGCAGCTTACGCGCATCTGGAAGAGTAAACTCCTGCGCCTGCTCAAGAATGTTCTGCAAATGTTCCTCAAGCGTGAAAATCACCTGTCCATTTTCATCGAGCACTCTGAGGTCTTTGAAACCTGCCAAGCAGCCGCCGCCGGGCGCCTGCTTCCCTTTGGCTGAAACACAGGAAAAATTCAGGCCTTTGCCGCTGATCGTCAAAGGGGCTTCCGGATGAATGGCCAATTCGGCTTCACCCTGACAAACAACTCCGGAAAATTTCTCGGCCTCGTACGGGATGCGGAACAGAGTCGCTTCACCGCCACCGCCTTTGTTATCTTTGTAGGCATTTCCGTCTCGCAACAGCTTTTCAGCCGCTGCCAGATGTTTCTCAAGTTGCGCGGTCTGGTAAAGGGGTGCCTCAGCAACATCGAGTTTCAGCCAAGCCATGACTTCCATTAATGTCGCAATTGCCTGCGGTGTAGAGCGTTCCCGATCCGTATCCTCAACGCGCAACAGAAACGTGCCCTTCTCATGCCTGGCATAAAGCCAGTTGAAAATTGCAGCCCGGATATTACCGATATGAACCTGCCCAGTCGGCGACGGGGCAAAACGTACTCTCACACTCATATTTCGTCCTCTAAATTCGTAAGATCAGAAAATCCTCTGCGCTGCCCCCAATGTTATCAGAAAAAAACGGCTGTCTATATATCGCTTTCAGCACATTGACTTAATATAGTGTCTGAAGCTGATTTCAGAGTATACACAAAGGAGAATTCTTCCTGACAAGGAGTGCGTCCTACAACCGCTAACATAACAAACAATACGAATCGGGGCGGCCATCTGTTGTGGCCGCCCCGATGAATTCAAACAACGATCATTGCCTGAAAATTTTCTACATCGGCTATTATACTTTCGGTACTGGTGTCCATTTTTGTTTGCCGGTGGAGTTTTTCACCAAGCATTCCAGAAATACCATTTCCTCAACGCCTTCTTCGATGCTGGGGAAGTCAGCCGGGAAATCGAGATCACCGGCCATTCTGGCCTTGATGCAGGCGATGAAATTGCTATAGACATTGGAGAATGCTTCAAAGAAGCCTTCCGGATGGCCAGCAGGCAGACGGCTGGCCGCTCCGGCTTCCGGCCCGACTCCAGCCCAGCCCCGGCGTAAAATCCGCATAGGTTCGATATTTGACCGGAAAATCAGGTCTTCGGGCGTTTCCTGGCGCCATTCCAGAGCTCCTTCCGTACCATAAATATAGATGCGAAAATTGTTTTCCTGCCCGGTTGACACTTCGCTGCAAAAAATAGTGCCACGAGCTCCATTGGTGAAGCGCATCAAAACACTGCCGTCGTCATCCAATTCACGGCCTTCCACAAAGCTGGCCAAATCCGCGCACAACTCTTTGATATCCAAACCCGTAATGTATTTGATCAGATTTTGCGAATGGGTGCCGATATCTCCCATGCAACCACTGATCCCGGCGCGTTTGGGGTCTACCCTCCAAACCGCCTGTTTACCGGCATTCGGTGAAGCCAGCCAGCCCAGGGAATATTCGACAACCACCTTGCGGATGTCTCCCAGCAACCCGGCTTGCGTCATCGCCTTGGCCTGTTTGACCATCGGATACCCCGTGTAATTATGCATCAGAGCAAAAAGACGCCCCGTTTTCTCAATGACTTTGCGTAATTCCATGGCTTCTTCGAGATTCATCGTGAGGGGTTTTTCACACATGACATGAAAGCCGGCTTCCAGGCAGGCCTTGGCAATCGGAAAATGCATAAAATTCGGTGTGACAATCGAAATAAAATCAACCTGTTGATCTGCCGGCAAAGCGGCTTCCTTTTTCAGCATCTCCCTATAATCGCCATAACAGCGTTCAGGTTTCAGATAAAGCTTTTCACCGAACTCCCTGCTGCGGTTGGCTTCTGTACTGAAAGCTCCGGCGACCAGATCCGCTTCGCCGTCAAATTGAGCTGCTTTCCGATGGACGTCACCGATAAAAGCCCCAGGCCCGCCACCAATCATCCCCATTCTAAGTTTTCTGTTCATATCCGTCCTTTTCTGTCGAAGGTGAATAAGGTACTCCTGTCCGTCAAGTGTTCAATGGTAATAGTATAGTCACAGCAAAAAACTTGTCAAGTCCTGCCCGCTACATTCTAGATTTAATTTCTGAAAAAAATCTTGCATAAGTCCAGCTCTTATTCCGGCGATTTTCCGTCCGGATTGGGTCAGCATAGCTGCTGGCAGGTGGCGTAATTTCACCAGGAATTCGCGATAGGCACTGTCTTCCCGGCTGTAACTTTTGGAATTCAGGGCTTCCTCTTCGCTATTATGAACCCGAGCTCCGATGCGTCCGGCAAAATGAAAGGAACGCGCCAGACCAATCGCGCCAAGACTGTCGAGTTTATCGGCATCAAAAACCACTTTGGCTTCCAGGCTGGCCGGTTTTTCCGCCGTTCGCCCGCGGTAACGATGGGTGCGAACACAGGCCGTGATCTGTTCGACAAAAGTCGGATTGCAGACGCCGAGTTCCTCAAGTACCTGAACTGCCATAAGGGCACCGAGAGCCGCATGACAGGTTTTTCCCTGATCCTTGAATTCCTGCAAACGTCCGATATCATGCAGTAAAGAGGCATAATCCACCAGTAAAAGATCCGCATGCTCCGCGACCGCCAATTTTCTGGCGTTCTCGCGTACTCTCAGAGTATGATCCCAATCGTGACAGGACGGCATCGACAGCAGCAATTCCTTAACTTTCATTTCCAGCGTTGGCAAAAGCTCCAGCCATAATTGCCGTTCTGCAGAGGTAAAGCTCATAATAGGGTTCTTCCTTCCGGTAACAGGAGCATGCAATCTCCATAACTGAAAAAACGCATCCGAGCCTGCACGGCCTCCTGATAGGCCGCAAAGACCTGCTGTTTGTCACAAAATGTACAAACCAGCATCAAAAGGGTAGATTTCGGCAGATGAAAATTCGTCAGCAAGCCATCGACGACACGCGGTTGATAGGGCGGATAAAGAAAAATAGAAGTCCGCCCGCTACCGGGTGAAACCAGGCCGTTTTGGGCATTGACACAGGTTTCCAATACCCGCACCGTAGTCGTGCCCACACAGAAAACTTTTCCGCCATTCTTCCGGGTCTGATTGATGGTGGCTGCCGCCGCTTCGGATAAACGATATGTTTCCTCATGCATAAGATGCTCTTCAATCTTCTCCACTTCGACCGGTTTGAAGGTGCCAGCCCCGACATGCAAGGTCAAACGCACAATCTGTACCCCCATGGCTGCCAGCTCCGCCAGAATTGCTTCTGTAAAATGCAGTCCTGCCGTCGGCGCGGCGACCGCTCCGGGAATGGCCGCATACACGGTCTGATAGCGTTCCTTATCCTCTTGTTCAGGAGCCCGGTTGATATAGGGCGGCAGCGGAATTTGTCCGCAATGCTCCAAGATGCTCAGCACATCTGCGTGGGAAAAACGGATCAGAAAAGTCCCATCCGCGAGTTTCTTTTCCACTGTAAAGCGGCAATCGCTGTTTTGGATCTGCACCGTAGAACCCGGGGACAGACGCCGCCCCGGACGCAACATGGCCTGCCAGCAGGATGGATCGTCTTGCGCTTCCAGCAGAAAGGCCTCCACCTTGCCACCTGTCGGCTCGCGTTGCCCCCATAAACGAGCCGGAATGACACGGGTATCGTTCAATACCAAGCAATCCCCCGGACGCAAGTACGCTGAAAACGAGGGGAAACCGCAAATCGTACGTCGCCCACTTTGTCGTTCCAATACCAGCATCCGAGATTCTTCCCGATGGGCAGCCGGATATTGCGCAATGAGTTCTGTCGGTAAATGATAATCAAAATCTGAAACTTGCATATTTTCCTGAAAAATGATAAAGAAGCGATACGCCGTGGCGTCTCGCAGCATAGATTAGCTCAGCACCCGGCGAATTTCACGCTCATCCTGGCTTTTTTTCAGGCTCTCGCGTTTGTCATGGACATTTTTCCCGCGGCATAACCCCAACTGGACTTTCACCCGTCCCCGATCATTGAAATAAAAAGCCAGCGGTACCACCGTCAGCCCCTTCGCTTCAATATTTTTTTTCAAACGGACAATTTCCTTTTTGTGCACCAACAGCCGACGATCCCGGCGGGGCGCATGATTATTCCGATTACCCTGCACATATGGCGCAATATGCGCCCCCAGTAACATCAGCTCCCCATTTTCCACTTTGGCATAGGAATCTACCAGCGACACGCCGCCAATACGACAGGACTTGACTTCCGTGCCAGTCAACTCAATGCCGGCTTCAAAACTCTCCAATACCGCATAATCGTGACGGGCTTTTTTATTTTGTGCAATATTCTTCATTTAAAAAATGCTTCCAAAAAACCGCAATATCCAGTACAGTCAACGCTTCGACACGGACTAAATATAAACTCTGAACTGCTTACGACAAGGCGTGTTCATTCTGCGCACACAAAGCAATGACAATCCCTCCCCTTTTCTTAATCGCAGGTTGGTACTCCGTAGCCGCAAAGCGGCAACAGAGGGCGAAGGCGCGCAACCTATTGGCGCTAACAGTTGGGATTTTAACACAAGCAACCCATAGCAATGGCTAAATTCGCATGTTTTAGGAAAAAGCGTATCCGGTACTATTTGCCAGCCCAAAGAGGCAGGCTCATCTTAGCCCAGGCTCCGCTTCGCTCCGCCAAGGGTACTCATGGTGTCCCGCCTACGGTGTTGGATGCCAATACTTGAACACCGGAAAGACCAGTTTATTTTTCAACCACATTCCGGACATTAACAAAAAAAGAGAAAAGAAAGAGTGAAAATACGATGGATTGGTTCGTTTAAAACGAAAAAATGAATTTTCCAAAAGTTTCTGTGCAAGTGACCGATTGCAATTATTGCATTGTCAGTTTATTTTGTTATATTTATATTTCAACGATTTTTGACCTCGGATTCCACCGTTGTTGCCTCTCCTAGGCTCACACTCCCATCTCTGCGTTTCTTTGCGAATCTTTGCTCGCTTTTACCCAACATACAATGTTTATGGCAATTTTTACCAACCCTTAGCTTGATCGTTCGTACAGAAAAAAATCTTTAAAAAAGGAAAAGAAATGACAGATTTTCAAGCCATCCGCGCAGCCATCATCAAAGGCAAACGCAATGATGTGACAACTCTAGTGCAGGCCGCACTGGACGCTGACGAAAACATCAATGCCATCCTCGATCAGGGGATGATTCCGGCAATGCGGGAAATCGGCGACAAATTTTCCCGCAATGAAGCCTATGTTCCGGAATTGCTGGTGGCCGCACGGGCTATGCAAGCCGGTCTGGCGCTGCTGGAACCTCTGCTGGCCTCTTCCGGACGCAAATCCATGGGCAAAATTGCTATCGGCACTGTAAAAGGGGATTTGCATGACATTGGGAAAAACCTGGTTGCCATCATGTTGAGGGGAGCCGGTTACGATGTGATCGACTTGGGAGTCAATTGCGACATCAGCAAATTCCAGGAAGGCGTTGATCAGGGCGCCACCTATATCGCCTGTAGTTCGCTGCTCACCACAACCATGACTTATATGAAAGAAGTCGTCGATCACTTCAAAGGTAATAAGGTCAAGGTCATCATTGGAGGAGCTCCGGTTACGCAGGCCTATGCCGATGAAATCGGTGCCGCGGGTTTCAGCAATGATGCCAACGGAGCAGTGAAACTGATCGATGCCCTGATTGCCTCTCGCTGAAGGAGTACTCCATGGCTGAATTAACCGGCAGAGAACGGATCGCACGCCAGCTTCAACACCTCCCGGTTGACCACATCGGGGTTTTCGAGGCCTTCTGGCAATACACAATGCGCAACTGGAAAAAACAGGGCAAGGTGCCCCCCAATACCTATCCAGGGGAACATTTTGGGCTGGATATGCAGCTCTGCAACCCCTGCAATATGCGCATTGATCCCCAGGCTCAGGATCGACTTATCAGTGAAGATGAGGATACTATCACCCTGCTGGATGGCAACGGAGCCACCTTCCGCCGTCATAAGAAACATGATTCGACCCCCGAACATATAGATTTTACGATCAAAGAGCGGGAACAATGGCTGGATCTGGCCAAACCCTTCCTTACCGCAGATGCCTCTAAACGCCTGAATTTTTCCGCCTACCGGGATGCCAGAAAGACGGCGGCCGATAAGGGGTTTTTCTTTTGCTGGGCCGGAGTCAATGTTTTTGAATTGATGCACCCCATCTGCGGCCATCAGAATATGCTCATGGGAATGGCCCTCGATCCGGAATGGATTCACGATATGGTGAACACTTATTCGGAACTGATTGTGCACCTGCAGGAAGAACTTTTTGCTGCGGAAGGCAAACCCGACGGCATCTGGTATTGGGAAGACATGGGATTCAAAGGGCGCCCTTTCATGTCGCCGACGATGTATCAGGAGCTGATCATGCCGGCGCATCAAAAAACGATTGCGTATGCCCATTCTCTAGGGCTGCCGGTGATCATGCACTCCTGCGGTTTTGTCGAACCCCTACTGCCGCATATGGTGGCGGCAGGGATTGACGCACTGCAGGCCATGGAAGTCAAGGCCGGCATGGACCTGCTCCGGATTTATCAACAGTTCGGGGAAAAAATCGCACTGATCGGAGGCTTGGATGTCCGACCGATTGCCAACAATGATCTGCCGGGGATCAAACGAGAATTGGAAAGCAAAATCCCGTTCGTCAAACAGCACAATGCTTTCATCCTGCATTCCGATCACTCGATTCCGGAATCGACCGAATACGAAACGTACCTCTATTTCAAAGAAACTGGCCTAAAACTGGGAACTTACTGAGATGTCCGAACAACCCCTGATCCTTGATTTTCTTGCGGGAAAAAAACCGGAGGCTCTGCCTTTCATGCCGATTTTCATGCGCTTTGCCGCCCGTTTCGGCAAGGTCCCGTACCGGGATTTCTGCCTGGATGCCGAAGCACACTGTGAAGCGAATCTGAAGACCGCCAAGGCTTTTTCTTCTGACTGGGTCAATGTGATGAGCGATCCCTATGCAGAAAGCGAAGTCTTTGGAGCCGTCATCCGCTATCCGGAAAACAGTCTTCCAGAGGAAACCAGACATGCTCTGAACTCCCTCGATGAGGAGTTTCCGGAACTTACGCATGAGGAATTTCTGGCCTGCCCCCGGATTACTGGAAGGATTGAACAGATTGCCCGCTTCCGTGCGCTTTGCCCCAGCCAGCTGCTGATCTGCGGCTGGATCGAAGGTCCGCTGGCAGAATACTGTGATCTGAGAGGAATGGGGGATGCGTTTCTGGATTTGTACGATCAGCCCGAAAAAGTCCATCAGATCATCAGCAAAACCATGAACATGGCCATGTTTTTTGCAGAACAGCAAATCAAGGCGGGAGCCCATTGTATCGGTATTGGGGACGCAGTCTGTTCCCAATGCGGACTGGAGTTTTTCCGGGAATTCGCCCTGCCCTGGGAAAAGAAACTGGTAAAACATATTCAACAGCTCGGTGCTATCGCTAAACTGCATATCTGCGGCAATACCACCGCAATTCTGCCGGACATGATTGCAACCGGTGCTGATATTGTCGACATCGATCACCTGGTCATTGATATGACCCCCTTTGTCCCTCTGCTGAGCCCAAACCAAGTGCTCTGCGGCAACCTCGATCCCGTCAGCATTATCCAGAATATGGATCCGCCACGGATCAAAGCAGCCACTCAGGCTGTTCTGGCTCAGGTCCCCGGAAAACTGATTCTCTCCGGAGGTTGTGAAATCACCCCGGATACCAAACCGGAACATATCCTTGCTATGGCAGAATTCGCACATGCTTGAGATTGATCCGAACCCCTATAAATTGCAACATCTTATGCCGGAAAAAATATTCCAACGTTTAACCATTCTACAGTCCCGCAAAAGTTTGCCTGAAAGTTTGGCCGAATTGGGTTTTCCCTTGGATCTGCGTTGTGGCGGCAAAGGGACCTGCGGGCGCTGTCAGGTGCTGCTTTGCAGCGGAAAATGGGAGCTTGCCGGCAAAGCGGTTGCCGTGCCACTGCTGGCGAAAGCCTGTCAGGCACGCCTACTTAGTGCTTCCGGGGTCATTGAGATTCCGGAAAGTTCCCTGCAGGCTCGCAATGGGAAAATGTCTTCCGAGTGGAATTGCGGTCCGGTTCCGGTTTCCAATAGTCCGGTAATCGCGATTGATCTGGGAACTACCACCATCGCTGCTGTGAAAATTTACCGGGGCAGCATTCTCGGGCGTACCAGCTGTTTTAATTCACAAAATCGTTTTGGCGACAATGTGATTAGCAGGATCAGCTATGCGGGCGTTTCTTCCGAAAACCTTGCTGAACTTCAGCAGGCAGCCGTTGCCTCGATCAATGATCTGCTGCTTGAACTTGGCACCGGGGACATCGGACGAATCGCCGTTGCCGGCAATACCGTGATGAGCACCATCCTTCACGGCATCGATCCCTCTCCCATCGGTTGCCTTCCATTTATCCCGCCTACACGCATTTTTCCCCCGCGCCCAGCGCAAGAATTGGGCTTGCAGGCAAAGGTTCCACTTTTTACTGTGCCGGCCATCTCCGCATACATTGGCGGAGATTTGACTGCCGGCCTAGCTGAAATCCAACTGAAGCCCGGCGAAATGCTCGTCGATATCGGCACCAATTGCGAAATCATTTTCCATGCCCCGCAAGGCCTGATCTGCGCCGCCGCCGCTGCTGGACCAGCTTTCGAAGGAGCCGGCATCCATTGCGGTTCCCGTGCCGTGGACGGAGCCATTGACCACTATTTCGGCAAAGACAAATTTTCCTGGATCGGATCCGGGATCCCCAAGGGGCTTTGCGGTTCTGCCATGCTGGATTTTCTCGCGGTAGAGCGCAGACTGGGGCATCTCAACGAGTTTGGCCGCCTACAGCCGCAAAAGGAAACCTTCGACTTGGCACCGGGAGTTTTCTTGCACGAATGGGATATCGCTCAGCTGCTCAAAGCCAAAGCAGCCGTCGGCAGTGGAATCCACACGCTGGAAGAATTCAGCCGGGCACAAGCTGATAAAATTTATCTGGCCGGCAGTTTTGCGCAATATCTTGATCTGGCCAATGCCATAAGCATCGGCATGCTTCCCGCGCAACGGGATTATCAGATCGTCGGCAATACCAGCCTAGCCGGTGCAGCTCATCTGGCCTGCTGCCCGGATTTCTCGACTGAACTGGAAAAACTCAGTTCCGAGCCGAAGGAAATTCCGCTGAATACTCTGCCCAACTTCGAAGATCATTTTATCGACGCCATGCTGCTGCCCTGAACCCGCCGCCCACCCGGCAGCCATCGTTTTATAAGCCGCCGCCGAACATTTGTTTTTTCAGCTCCAAGTAGTACAAATAATCTTCGGGTTTGACATTGGGGGGGCAGCGATGGTCGCAGAAGGGGATGTATCCGCCGCGAGCAACATAAGGTGCCAGGGATTCAAGATATTCTCGGATGGCCTGGGGACCTTTGGCAAGTTGCATTTTATCGACTCCGCCCATGATACGCAACTGTCCCGGATATTGATCCAACAGTTCGCCGGGATGAGCACAGCTCATGACTTCGAAGGGGAAAAGGCAATTGATGCCGCCTTCCAGCAAGAACGGCAAAATCGGGCGCACGTCGCCATCACAATCCGTGTACCAGAGGTCGATCCCGTAGGCGGAAATTTTCCGGTGGATGCGCTGATATCTCGGCATAACGACTTGGCGGAAAAAATCTACGCTGACAATTGGGCCGTTGTTGAAACAAATATCCTCCCATCCGGACGCATAATCAAAGCTGAAAACAGGCAGTACCTGATCGAGAAAATCCTCCACTAAAAGACAAGCGGTCTCTACCATGTCTTCGACCATCTCGGGATAATCATAACTGGCATATGCCAGCCCCTCAAAGGTCAAAAGATCGCGAATCCGCCCGATCATCGAACCGCAATAAACCCCCAAGGGATAATCACGATTTGCAGGATGCTGTTTTTTCAGTGTTTCCAGATCGACCTTCCGGGCGGGATCATCGCGGCAAAAACGCTCTTCTTTACAACGTTTCCAATCTTCCGGGGTGACAATACTGGACTGCAGATAATGGGCAATTGTACTGTGCCCGTCCACCGGAACTTCAGCCAGTAAACCCGCTGAATTGATGATCAGGTTCATCGCTCCGCGACGTTCAAGAATTTTTTCCTCGAAGCAGGGATGCATCCAGATATTTCCGCAAAGATTTTCAATCCGATCAAAACCGAGAAATACATCCGCTTCCGCATTGCTACAAATGTTATTTTCCCGAAAAAAAGACCATTCCTGAAAATTTTCTTCCCAGTAGCCGAATTCCATATTAAAACTCCGGTCTACGCTCTGGTAATGCATCTGCCGGTTGAAGCGTTCACGGGCACTGATCCGCCCTGGCCAGGGCGAAAGAAATAGCTTATTGGGCATGGTTCATTCCTTTTCCGGAAAATACTGTTTTTGTGCGGGTTCTTTCAATTCAGACCAGAGGTTAATATATCGAACGAATGGGACTTTACACTGTGTCATTGGACAAGTGACGAATGTTTTTCAATCATGGCTTGTTTCTTTCCTGCAATTTTTTCCCGAACATCATCTTCGGATAGCGTTCAATAGACTTTGCGACCGGAATCGGGAAGACGCTTTCCCTGTAGCGCTTTCGCTGCGTTGTTTCTTCCTTAAGACACTCTTCATAATCCGATTTTGCGAGATCAGTATCCGTTTGACAAGCAGGTTTGACACTGCCCAAACAACTGTTGAACTAAGCCGCCACACGATAAATTTCCAAGTTTTGTCGAAGAAATTCTGCAGCAACTTATGCAGCGCATTGGGTACATGTATGTTTGTAGTTCAGCTTACGTTTCCCCCACTCCCGTTCCCTCCCCAGAATGTGCCCGGAGCAGCTCCGGATCCGTTCCCTCCCCAGAATGTGCCCGGAGCTTCCAGCTCCGGATCCGTTCCCTCCCCAGAATGTGCCCGGAGCTT
>JBAXYW010000089.1:0-11478 GCA_041670605.1 Lentisphaeria bacterium | reverse complement strand
GCATGTATTTGGCGTAATTGCCGGGATAGCGTGTGGTATGTCCACCCATGACCTCAATGGTGATTGAGGTCAGAGAATTCAGCAGAAATCGGTCATGGGAAATCAGCAGCAGAGTGCCGGAATACGTTTTCAGGAAATCTCGTAGCCACTCTACGGCAGGGACATCCAGATAATTGGTGGGTTCGTCCAGCAGTAGGATGTCTGGTTGGGCGACCAAGACTCGAGCCAGTTCGGCTCGGATTTGCCAGCCCCCGCTGAAGGAAGAAAAAAGATTTTGAAAGCGTTTTGTGCTGAAACCCAGGCCGCTGAGGATCGCTTCAGCCCGGTTTTTGATGTCATAGCCCCCCAAATGCTCAAATTCAGTCTGCAGATTGCCGAGTTTTTTCAGGGCGCGAGCCATGTCTTCGCCGCTGATGCTGTCAAGTTGGTGTTCAATCGCATGCATTTCCTCCTTCATGATCTTGATTTCAGGGAGGGCATTCTCAGTATATTCCAGTAGGCTGGTCTTCTGCGCAAAGGGGTGCAGCTGCTGCCGCACGTACCCCAGGCGCTGATTCGACGGATACGAGCAATCCCCTTTGTCTGGAGTGCTACTTCCGGCCAGTATGTCAAAAAGGGTACTTTTGCCCGCACCATTCGGGCCGACGAAACCGACGCGCTCCCCATCGTGAATGGTGAAACTGGCATCGACAAGTACCTGCTGCAGGCCGAAGGATTTACTGATAGTGTTAAACTGAATCATAAAAATATAAAAAAAACAAGACTTATTATTGCGCTTTTTATAATATACTGCACGACGCTCAGCTTGCGTCTATTTTCTGTATCCCTTGGGGATCTTGGGTCTGCAGTATAAAAATTTTCTGTACTGCCCATTGTTTTGTCGGCTTCATACGTTATTTATAAAATACGTTTAGCCAACGGTGAAGCGATGAAATTTCCGGGAGTGCATCAATTCCGGGAATTTTATTTGGGAGAAATTTGTGGAATCCTCGAAGCATAAAAGTTTAGCCGATCGGATCATTCATGCCAGCATCATTGTTGGACTGGCTCATATCTGTTTGAAGTTTGCCGGTTTGATTCAGGTCAAGTTTGCTACGCAGTATCTGGATTCTTCGCTGTATGAGCCGATTATGGTGGTGGCTTTTACCGGGGTGATCAACAGTCTTTTCCTGATTGGTGAAGAAGTGATCGGACCGACTTTTCTGACCATTTTCATGCAGGAAAAGGAAGAAAAGAATGAACAGGCCGCCTGGGACTTCAGCAATACGGTCTTAAGCTTTCAGAGTCTGCTGCTGCTGTGCATGGTTGCTTTGGTAGCCTGTTTCCCGGATTTTTTCATTCACTTATTTACCAAATGGGAGTATCAGGATAATCCTGAACGTTACAAGCTGCTGCGCCTGAGTCTGCAGGTGCTTGCTCCGTCGCTCTTCTTCCTTTCCTTGGGCTCGACAAGCTATATGCTGCTGAATGGTTATAAAAAATTCTTTCTGGCAGCGTTTGGGGATGCCTCTACGAAAATCTGTGTGGTCTTGGGTCTGGTTGTGGGGATTGGGGGATTTGGCTGGGATTTCCGGGCTCTTTTTGCCGGATTGCTGGCTGGCAGTGTTGCCAAACTGGCTACCCATGGGTTGGGTTTGTGGAAAAAGCGGCATTTTCTGAGGCCTTCATTGAATTGGCGTAATCCGGCCTTTCAAACGATGCTGCTAATCATGCTGCCGTTACTGGCGGGTATTATTTTTGCCAAAGTCCGCGATAATTTTAATAATATCTATGTGTTGACTCATCTTAAGGAAGGGGGGGTGTTGATGGCCAATGATCTTGGGCGGCGCCTGTATTCTTCCATTCAGTGGCTGGTACCCTATGCGTTGCAGATCGCGTTATTTCCTTTTCTCTGTGAACTCGCCAGCCGGAAAGACAAAGAAAAGCTCGGCGAGGTGCTGGGCTCTTCCTGCCGGCTGCTACTGTCTGTCTTTGTGCCCGGTACCGTTTGCCTGGCCCTGCTCGCCATGCCGATCTCCATCTTTATTTTTTTCGGGGGTAAGACGGGAATTGAACTGGCTTCCTGGGCGGGGATATCCACGGCCTGTTATACGCTGGTATTGCCGGCTGCGGCCGTGGAATGCGTGTTGATGCAGGGCTATTTTGCCGAGAAGAGGACGGTTGCGGTCACGGTGATCGGCTTGATTTCCTCCCTGGTCAGTGTATTATTCAGTTATATCATCATCGTTCGATTTCAAGTCGGCGTAGTGCCGTCGCTGATTGTTGTCGCCCTCGGTTTTGTGATTTCACGCTATCTCAAATCCATTGTGCTGTCCCTTTATTTGCAGAGATCCATACCGATGTTTCATGCCAGAACGATCCCCATGTTTTTCGGCAAGTTGTTGTTGCTTTCCCTGTTTACCGGAGGTATTACCTGGGCTGCTTCGGAAATGATGAATCAGCTTCTCCCGGATGGGATTGCTAATGCCCTGGCAGCCGTGCGTAATGGTACCGTTCTGATCCCGGAGATCAGCCGCTTCAAAATCATGTGTCGCCTGGCCGTGGCTTTGAGCGCCGGCGGCATTGCCTTTGTCAGCGGTGCCCTGCTGTTGCGAGTCTCCGAAGCCCGACAAATGCTCGATTGGGCCTGGAATAAACTGCAAAATAAATTATGCAAAACCAGAAACCTGGTCTGACCGGAAACTAATTCTGGGGTGGACTGGCTTCCACAACCGAAGCAGCTTTGTAGCTGACAACAGGTTGGCGCAAACGTCTCGCTTGCGCTGATCGCAGGTCGTTTTTATCCTGAAATATGGAGGAGCCTTATGGAACGCTGGCAATCTCGCCGGTATCCCCGTACTGTGGGCTGTACAGAAAGGCTCTTAGAGGACTTATGCCATTGTCTAGTCTTTTCTAGAGAGAAAGACCAAAAGAGAGCGGACGGGAAAAATCAGTAATTATGACTGGCGTCCACCGGACGCGACCAGCATATTGTCACTGAAGAATGTATATTAGCCGAAATCTTGGAGAGATTTGGATGATATTGACATCAGGGCTGGTCTTAGGCTTGACCAGTAAACGGGCTAGGAAGATTTAGGAGCAAAGACAGGATGAAGCCGCAGATCAAAGTTGAGCAGAACTATGAGTTTCGCAGGGAATTGAACCAGGTACATAAGGCGAATCGCCGCCAGGCAGGCGCGGTGCTGCAGCCGGACGAAGTCATGGTGGATGAGAGTTGGAATATTGTGGTTGGCAGCAACCCGCATCCAGTCTTGCTTGCTGCAGCTAGGGATCTGCAGGATTACTTTCTGGTCAGTATGAACCTTCATCTATCTCTCTGCCAGAAAGCCGATTCGTCACCGGCGATCCTTCTTACGGTGAAGGAGGATGTCGGACAGAAGCGCAGTTACCATTTTGAAGTGACTGAGAAGCAAATCAGCATCTGCGGAACCGATCCAGCAGGGACTGGTCAGGGATGTTATTACCTGGAAGACTTGATGAATTTGCGGGAAGCTCCGTTTGTAACGAAAGACCGTTTTTTCCGGAAGCCTTTGTTTTCACCCCGGATGGTCCATTCCGGCTGGGGGCTGGATCAATTTCCGGATGCTCATCTCAATGCCATTGCCCATGCCGGGTTTGACTCGGTTTTGCTGTTTGTCAAAGGGCCGCATCAGACCACACATGGAGTCATGGATTTCAATGATCTGATCGATCGTTGTGAACATTTTGGGCTGGGAGTTTATTTCTACAGCTACCTGCCCAGTTTCAAAAGCCCGGATGATCCCGATGCGGGAACCTTTTTTGACAGCAGTTTCGGCGAAGTATTCAAGCAAAGTCCCAAAGCCAAAGGGATCATTCTGGTTGGCGAATCTTGCTGTTTCCCCAGCAAAGATCCGAATACTACTGGCCGAGAAGGTGATTATAGCAATACCAAAAACGAGGGAATCGCAGATCCCCGCATCACGCCAGGGTTTTGGCCCTGCAATGATTATCCGCAATGGCTTAATGCCGTAAAAAAGTCCATCCGTAAACATGCCCCCAAGGCGGAAATTGTATTTTGGACCTACAATTGGGGCAAAATTGACGAAAAATACCGTTTGGAACTGATCCGAAATCTACCAAAAGATATCATCTTGCAAGCGACTTTTGAAATGTTTGAAGTGATCAACAAATATCCCAATCATCAGATGGTGCAACCGGATTATTCGATCACCTTCCCAGGCCCCGGCCAGTATTTCAGCAGTGAAGCACAGTGTGCAAAGGAATGCGGCTTGCGCCTTTATACCATGTCTAATACTGCTGGTCGGACTTGGGATTTCGGGGTCGCACCGTATGTCCCTACGCCGCAACAGTGGTTCAAGCGATTCCGTGCCATGCGGGAGGCACAGAAAAACTGGGGTTTGAGTGGTGTCATGGATTCGCATCATTACGGCTGGTATCCCTCGCCAATTAGTGAATGCGCCAAGTGGAGCTTCTGGTCTCCAGAAGTCGATTTGGAACAGTTGCTTTATCGCATTGCCGTACGGGACTTTGGCGAAAAAGCCGCTTCGGAGGCCGTTGCCGCCTGGCAGCTTTGGAGTGATGCGATCAATTCATACACTCCGGGCTTTGATGATCAGGCCGGCCCCTTGCGGGTAGGTCCCTCCTATCCTCTGATTTTCCATCCGATTCTGTATCCTCATACCGAGCAGAAAATGCAATTTCCGACAACTCCGCTTTCACCAGTGGGAGCTCGTTGGTTACATCCCATGTACAATCCTGAACACATCTATGGGCAAACGAATTGCGGACGTCGTATTCATGAGGATATTAAAATCATGTCGGCGGCCTTGCAGACCTATGACCAAGGCACAGCTTTAATGACCAGGGCGTTGACGAAAGTGCCGGATGAAAAGCGGATCACGGCAGCAAAACTGGCTGGAGTGGGGGAATTTTGCGGCAACAGCATCCGCACCATGATTCATGTCAAACGCTGGTGGATTCTCAATAAACGCCTGGAAATTGAATATGATTTTTCAGTGGCCAATGCGATTCTGGATGAAATGGTCGATATCGTGAATGCTGAAATGACCAATGTGGAAGCGACAATACCGCTAGTCCAGGCGGATTCACTGTTGGGCTGGGAAGCCAGCATGGATTATATGTGTGATGCCAAGCATCTGCAATGGAAAATACGGCAACTGAACAACCTGCTCAATACCCTGCAGATTTACCGCAAATCGCTCTGTCGGCATCCCAATATGACCCGCTGAACAGGAGCTGCTATGGAAGAGAAAAGGGAGACACTTTAATGAAAGTTTATGTGATGGTGGATATGGAGGGGATCAGCGGAATCTGCCTGAAGTCCCAGGTCAATAAGGGTAACGACCAATATGAAAAAGGACGGCAGTACATGACCTGGGATGTGAACGCCTGCGTAGAAGGATGCTTTCAAGGCGGAGCGGAAGCCGTCTTGGTCATGGATTGTCATGACACGACCACTAATCTGCTCTGGGAGGAACTCGATCCCCGGGCAGAATATCTGATGGGAGAACGCCGCTATGGCTTGATGCCTTTTCTGGATGAGTTTGATGCTCTGATGATGCTGGGATATCATGCCATGGCTGCCACCCCGGAGGCCGTGTTGGAACACACCGCTAATTCGACGCAATGGCAGCATTGCTGGATTAATGGTGAAAAGGCCGGTGAGATTGCCATCAATACCTATATTGCCGGCGAACACGGTTTGCCCGTGATCATGGTCTGTGGTGATGATAAGGCCTGCGCGGAGGCCTTGCGCCTCCATCCCGCAATTCATACGGCGGCGGTCAAACGAGGGGTGGATTTGCAGACAGCACGTTTCCTGTCTCGGGAGCGCTCACATGAGCTGATCCGGCAGACAGCGAAGGAGTCGGTTAGCGCTAGCGGGCCGATTCTTCCGCTCAAGGCGTCCAGTCCTTGTCAAGTACGCATTGAATACACTTCGCGCACTCCTATTCCCTTGTTCCGTCCGGGGGTGAGGCAGGTTGCAGATCGTACTGTGGAAGCCTGCGGCGAATCATTTGAAGAGACTTTGTATTCGTTGATCTACTGAGGTTGGCTTTTCAACTATTAGAGTAAATAGTTCCTGCAATGTTGTATATCGCAGGATTGGATCCGAGGTGATTTAAACAGCCCTTCAACGATTTGTTTTAAACAGCATACAATCTCATTTTAACAAATCGTTGAAGAACCTATAATTTGCCAAAAGCCCTCCCCAATGCATGTTTTTTAATAAATCTCCAGATTGACTTCCAATTTTGCAGCAAACAGCGGTTGGGTCTTTGTCAGCTTATGGAAGGGGGCAATGGAATTCATAATTACTTGCTGTAAGGGTGTGCTGATCACCGTTGGGGAGCGTGAGGTCTGCACCGCTGCCAGATGGAATGCTTAATTGCAGGTTGAACTGACCATCCTTTTGCTGCCAGGAGGATTGGATACGGCCATAGCTGCATTCATGGTACATTTGGATCTGCTGAAGCGCAGGCACTGGATGGGGCTGCACTGAAAAATGCTTGAAACCGGGAGCATTTTCCTGGGGGGAGATGCCACCCAGGTACTCAAACATCCAGGCTGAAATATCACCAAACATGATATGGTTGCGGGAGGCGTTCCCATTCCAGGTTTCCCAGAGGGAAGCCGCTCCCTGTTTCACCCAATTGCCCCAGCCGGGATACTCCTGTTGGGTAATCAACCGGAAAGCGTCTTCTGCATAGCCATGCTTGCTCAGCACCCTCGGAACATATTTTGCGCCGAGAATGCCGAAGTCCGCACGATGTTCATTTTCACGCACGGCTTTAACTAGCCGCTGCACGGCTGCTTTGGCTTCGTCAGGAGACGCCAGGCCTTGATATACCGGGCAGGCCAGCGAAGTCCATTCACCGTTGCCATACAGGCCATCGCCATGATAAAACGTTTTCCGGAACGATTGGCGGATGGTTTCGGCAAGCGTCAGAAAATCTTGCTGATCCTGTTGAAAGCCCAGTAAGCTGGCAAATTTCGCCATGGTGACGGCGTTGATGTGGTAATATCCACTAGAGGTGATGCCGACCGGTGCAGTGCGAGCCGTATCATGATGGCACCAATCGCCCAATCCGAAATATAGCAGATGATCGTCTGCCATGCCCTGGCAGTATTCCATGTAGCGTTTCATTTCCGAATAGTTTTCCCGAATGATCCGATCGTCGCCAGTGTACAGATGGACGTACCAAGGAACCAGAATCAGCAAGCTATCCCAGGCTGGGCCATTGCCCCAGTTGTAGCCCCATCCGGGACTGGGGGCAATCCCCGGGAGTTGTCCGGAAAAGCGCTGGGTATCAGCCAGCAGGCGGGTGAAATGACGGTATCCCGAGGCGGCTTGGAAATTCCACAAGCCGGTTTCAGCAGCCAGCATGGCATCGCCGGTCCAGCCATTTTTTTCCCGGTGAGGGCAATCGGTGGGGATGCCGACATAGTTGCTTAGGTAACTGATGCGGGTGAGCTGCTGAAGCCTGTTCAGGATGCGATCGGAAGAGCTGAACTGTCCCGCATCCTGGAATTGGCTGTGGACAAAACGAGCTTCCAAGCTGATCACTTCGGCTTTGCCTTCAATTTGAATTTTCACAAATTGGAAACCATGGTAGGTGAAGCGCGGTTCCCAAGTTTCGACTCCGTCGCCTTTCAGGATATAGGTGTCTAGGTGGTGTCGGGTACTGTAGTTGCGATTGGAGATATTAGTGATATCTAGGTCTCCGTCCGGGGTTTTCATTTCACCATAGGTCAGGTTGACCTGGGTACCTGCTTCGCCGCGAACCTTTAGAACACACCAGCCGGCGATGTTCAGTGGAAAGTCATAGACGACACCGTCTGGAAAAGTTTTACTGGCAATGACCGCATATTGATCAAAGACGGCGATCGGTTCGACTTCCTGTGGAACCAATTCGCCGGGGGGTGGCGGGACCCGTACCGCGTTTTGCCAGTTGGAGTCCGCAAAATTCACCTCATTCCAGCCGGGGATTTCCAATCTGGCGTCATAGGTTTCGCCTTTGCGTAGGCTGTCAAAAATCAGGGGGCCGGTATTGGTTTTCCAGCTAGTATCACTTTGGATGAGGCATTCCCCGTTAATGAACAGATCACAGAGCATTTTTGGGTTGTCTCGCCAAGGGGCGTGACTGAATTGCCAGCCGGTGGAGGTGTGGTGATTATACCAGCCGGTGCCAAGAATGACACCAAGAACATTGTTCCCTGGCCGCAGGGAGTCCTTCAGATCATAGACCAGATAATGCACCCGTCTGTCGTATTGCGTAACGACCGGCTGCAGAACATTCTCGCTGACTTTACGCCCATTCAGCCAGACTTCGCAATATCCCAGACCACAAATATAGAGTTTGGCATCTGCAATGGAATCCGGACAAGAGAATTCCCGGCGCAGAAAGGGTGCTGGATGAGCTCCGGAAAGCCAGTTACATCCGGGAGGATTGTTATTAATCCAGTAACCATGGAAACAATGTGCTTGCACAGGCATGGGAAACCTCTCTGTTTTTTTGCTAATGTCCGAAATGTGCTTGAACAATCATTCTACCTTTGATAAAGTATATCTTGAAATTAAACCTGAAAGGATGTTTGTCAACTCCGCTGAGGGATTTTCGTTTAACGAACTGATAGTTTAGCTGCAGGAAAAACTGCACTGGAAGACTGGTCACTCTATTCTTGAACGGATGATAGAATCTGGTACAAAGTAAATTATTCAACAAGTTGTTGCACAAAGGCAGGGAGCCGCAGGGTTGAAGCGCCGCGACCGCCTCACTCCGTTGTCTTCCTCGGCGTAACGAGGGCGGCGGCATCCTTGATCCGGATCGTTTGTTCGCACTCTCTGTATTCATTGAGGCAAAGCGGATAGGCGGGTGCACAGAAAACAATCCCGGTCAATTTCATCGGCATTTTGGGCTCGCTCATTGGTCCGGCCCAGATATTCATTACCGCCCCCGTTGAGATTTCCCGAATTGGAGATTTTGTTGTGACTTGGACACTCAAAAAACACCACGAATCAAAATCAATGGAAAGGCGTCCTTCATAATCGAAAACATTCCCCCCATGCACAGGCGTCGACGAGGATATTCGGCGGATCCCGGCGGCATCCTCAAGCTCCCAGAAAATCTGTCCCCAGCCGGAATTTCCTTTGACCCATAAACCGACCGTATTGACATCCCCTGTGATGAGAACCGGCTTTTCCGGACGGATGATCATATATTCGCTGAACTGTGGATTCAAGGTCTTGTCCGAATCGATTCTCAGTTCCAGACATTTTCCCTTTTCAGGATCGACCACTTCGCTCAGCTCGCTGCACGCCGCCAGCTTGCGGAACATCCGGTTGCGTTCGGAGCCTTCAATGAGCGGCTCGGCTTGACAAATATTTTTCCAGTTTGCGCCCGAATCCACCGGTTCAATGATCTGGAACTCCGCAGGCATCATGTCTTCGGAGTAAATCCGCCGCCCCATACGAACCGATTGAATTTTTGCGTCAGAAAGCAGATACTGTGCCGCTGTCGATGCGGTCAATCGGCAGGTTTTGAACCAGAGCCATGGCCGGTGCCTTCGGCCATAAAAACCGACCTGTTCGATGTCATTCGAAGCAGTTTTGATGGTCAGTTCTGCTGTGCCTCGGCTCGTCCAAAAGGCATAGATTGACTTCCGGTCATAGGCTCGGTAAAATTCTGCACAATAAACGGTGTTGGAACCGGTCGGAACCAGCTTTACGAATTCCACGCAATCCAGTACTTTGGTAAGGGTGCCAGTCGCACTGGCAGAGGGATTCGGGTAAAGATACGGTGCGCGCCCCGGCCCGCCGGCATAAAAGGAGGCATCGTAACAATTCCCGACGCCGCCGCCGGCATTCGCACCGGCAATCGTCTCAAAACCGAAAATGTGTTGTACAAGCATGTCGCGTACCAACCACTCGGCGTGGCGGAACAGCCCGATCGTATCGGCTTTGCGAGCGATATTCTCAGGACCGCAGGTGACTTTGAGCTCATAACCGAGCATCTTCGCGACATCGATCATTTGACGCGAATACATCATGGTAAAGGGAATCAGCGGTTTTTCTGGGTGTGCTGTCCGCTGAATGGCCTCGGTTCCAATGGCGTAAATCAAATCCTGGGGTGGTTTTTTCCGCAACGTTTCAGCAATCAGTTCGCTTGAAGTCAGAGAATTTCCTAGCAATACTCGCAGCTGCGGAAAATCCTTCATCACCCGTTGGCAACGGAGCACGACCTCCCATCGTTCATCCGCCTTTTTCAACCACTCCTCATCCCGGTTCGGAACACTTTCTCCATATAGTTCCGGCGCCTGTTGATAGGGACCATAGGGCGCCGTATTCTCCCAGAAGAGCGGAACGTATTTCGCATGCGGCCATTTTTGCAGAAGTTCCTCTGTTGCCGCCTTGATTTCCGCATTCGTTTTCTTGGTCGTTCCAGAAAAATAACGGCAGGCGTTGAATGTCGTCAATTGATATTTTTCGTAGTCTTTTTCCGTGTGACTGTGCCCGGTATAGGAACTCAGGCCGGTCAAGCGCCGCACTCCGAGCATCCGGCTGCGCAGTCCATTGAGATCAAGATCGCCATCGCCATAATGCGCATATCCGAATGCCCAGCCGATATAGGGTGAGTCATATCCGGCTCGCCTTGTATCCTTCCCCATCAGTGCATAGGAAGCCGTATGTTCCACCACGACTTTCTTGGATTTCCGATCAACGACCTTGAAAACGATCTGGTACCAGCCGAGATCTTTTTGTGACAGATCGATGGTTTTTCCCCCATGCTCGTCTTTGAGCGAAAAGCATCCTTTTCCGGCTTTCCTGCCGAAACCGTTACGGATCATCCACTCGAGCGCATAATCTCCGGGCCGGTTCCGGGCATATTCAACACGCATTTCCGGCTTCATCGTGTCATCGAACATGTTTTTCGATGGTGTCGTTTGCAGAAAACGGACATCGACCGGGCTGCGTTCCAGAGTCACCCCAAACACATGCACCGAACTGGGTTTGTCGGGATCGGGGTAAACCCGTGGATCGCCAAACGGCGTCCGATACAAGGGATTCCAGCCCATAAGTTCAAAGTCGAGATAATGCATCTTGAACGCGCCGCGACCCCAGGTTCCAAACGGATCCGTGATCAGGTCGATCACTTTTCCGAGATCAAGCCTTGCTTCCACCCGCCAGAGCGGAAGAGTTTTCCCATTGACCGTAACCGTGCCGACCTGAACAGCACTTTTTTCGCGAACCTCGCAGTGGACATCTCCGAGCGCTGAGTAAGCCCGCCCGCCCATCTGTCCGCTCGGAACATAGCGGGTCAGACGCGCGGTAAAAAGCGGATATTTTTCAGAATCACTTTCGCAAGCACACAGAATCCAGGCGGTGGAATATTGTTTCATCGGGATCGTAAACAGGTACGATGCCTCGGCATTGTCGAAGGCATTGCGGCCGGTCTGGCCGCTGTTGCCGTATGC
>JBAXYW010000088.1:0-11541 GCA_041670605.1 Lentisphaeria bacterium | reverse complement strand
CCCCCCCCCAATTTCCAGTTTGTAGTTTGCTCAGTCCTTTCCCCAGTTTCCGGTTTGCTCAGTCCCCCCCCCCACAGTTTCCGGTTTGTAGAGTGTTGCTCGCGCGTGCGTCCACTTTAGGGTAGGAGGCCCCCCGGTTGGGTGGGTTGGCTGATTTCTGCGTGACAACAAAAAAATAATTTTCCGGAGTACAATTTCAAGCAGAATCATACACTATCATAAAAAGTCATGGAGCCTCCATGAAAGCTTGGGAATTGTTGTGAAAATTTTGGAATTTTTATGAGTTTGATAATCCTTGCTGTTCAGGTTAGGCTTGAAGCAACTGAGATAAGGAGCCGATTAGACTCAGACTTCCTGACTTCATATGCTCAAAAAGCTAAATTCAGACTTCTTGACACCAACACACGCCAGGCGTGTATCTTCTAACGGTAACCAACTTGATTGGCGGTAACAGAGCACATGCTGAATTTACCTAAAATAATCAGCAGTATGGAGAAAAATATGCCTAAGACTTATATGATGCAACAAAGGCATTGTCAACATAATACGTCGTTTTTAACAAAAGCAGGCATGCTGGGAAATGTGGAATTGATTGTGTCCTTAAAAAAGTTGTCTCTGTCCCTCATTAATAGATTTTAAGGGCAAAAAATGTTTAAAACGTCACAACTTGGTACAGTGACAAGTATCCCCGGTACAAGGAAGTCTGAAATTTGAGGAAAAATGAGTTGTGGCAAATGGCGTTTTCCCTATGGTGTTTTTGACATGAAAACGATGTTCAAAAGCCACAGGGAAAGCAAGTTTTCCCACAAACCCTTTTTCCCCGAGGTCAGGAAGTCTGAGATTGTGTGACGTTCCTAAAACGGGCGAACGAGCACAATTCGTTTCCGTAGTTGATCACGTCTACAAGAGCAAAGGTCTACAGGGCACAAAACGGTGCTGCAGATCATGGGCACCTGGACGTATTTCTCTTCTGGCACCAGTCTCAATGCTTTTGCAGAGGTCTGTATGAGCTACTTCCGGAAAAATCTTCACGAGAAAAACACTTTATGCGAGAAAACGTTCCCTGTTTAAAACCCAACAAGCCCTGCAAGCATGCTTGCAGGGCTTGTTGGGTTTTAAATGGAACCAGAAGTGCTTATCGTCCGCGTGCTCTGAGTTCTTCATCGATGGCGATCAGGAGTTCCTGAGCACTGGCCTTGTCACCCAGTTTGCCGACTTTGATTTCCACTTTGGAAAGTTTGTCTACTGTTTCCCAGACCGTAAAGCATACTTTGTTATCATAAAAATCACGATAGATGTATTCAATATGGGTGTATTTATTGCGTCGGGTTTCTTCAATGAATTTTGCCCGGGCGGCGGTTGCCCGGATTGCCTTGTCGGTCTCAAACATATTGCTGTTCAAAACCGCGGAATAGGTGCCAAATAAATAACGTTCATTGCTGACATTGTGAGAAGGCCCACTGGACTTGGTAACACAGGAGGATAAAAACAGTAATTGCGCAAAACAAAAACTGAAGAGAACTAAT
This sequence comes from Lentisphaeria bacterium, assembly GCA_041670605.1. Classification (GTDB taxonomy): domain Bacteria; phylum Verrucomicrobiota; class Lentisphaeria; order Oligosphaerales; family Oligosphaeraceae; genus JAQVUB01. The sequence continues at coordinate 10,015 of JBAXYW010000088.1, read as the reverse complement.
CCTTGATACTTCCGCATATTCCATTCCTTTTTTCTGTTAAAATCAAAAATTCTGGATTCTTAAATAATATGATTGAAAATACTGGTTTGGCAACCCGGCTGTGGCAAAAGAAAGTGTTTTTTTATACCTTTTTTTGGAAACAGTGACGAAATTCAGGTTATGGGTGAAATCTGTTGCAGCGCGTCCGGCAGAGCCGCAAGGAGGTCATCGGCGAGAATTCCCCGGGAACCCAGTGGGCGGAGGATTTCACCTGTTAACCCATGCACATAGACAGCCAGTGCAGCTGCTGTAAAGGGGGACATCTGTTGTCCCAAGAAGGATGCACACACGCCGGCGAGAACGTCGCCGCTGCCGGCCGTCGCCAAGGCGGCACAACCGCTGAGATTCATGGTGCAGTCGCCATTGCAGGATGCCGTAATGCTACGGCATCCTTTCAGGACAACAGTGCTTTTCGTGGCATTTGCCAGCGCCATCGTCTGTTCCTGGCGGGATAAATCCGGGCTGATACGGAAGGCTTTCAGGAGTCTGCTCATTTCGCCGGGATGTGGTGTCAGAAGCAATTCTGCATGGGGTGTTTTCAGCAGTTCCGGAGCCAGGCTCAGCAGGTTCAAGGCATCGGCATCAAGAACCATTGGTTTACCAGTGCTGAGCAGGAGTTCCAGTACCGGGAGCAGGTCGGCGTGGCAAGACATTCCAGGGCCGCAGGCCAAAACTGTAAATGCTTTCATTTGCTCAGAAACCTCCTGCAACGAAAAACGATTAAAATATCCTTTTCCGGCATCTTCAATTCGGCGCACGATGATGGCCTTTGGAACTGTTCCCCAACATTCCGCCTGTTTAGGATAGAGAACAGTACACAGCCCAGAACCGCAGCGCAAAGCGGCTTCTGCGGTTAGAAAAGGTGCCTGTCCATAGGCGGAAGAGCCTCCGATGACACCAAGATGTCCACGCTGATTTTTGTAGGTTGTGAAATTTTCTCTTCGTAAAACCTGTCTTGCTTCAAATCCAGAAAAAACCTCCAAGTCACCGGGAATATCCCGCAGCAGATTTTCCGGAATCCCGATATCGGCAATTTCCAGCCGCCCGCAACATTCTGGCCCTTTCTGCAGCAGCATGCCAGTTTTCGGAACTGCAAAGGTGACCGTATAATCGGCGATTATCGCCAGATCAGTTGATCCATCATCGGCATTCAGTCCAGAAGGAAGATCAATGGCCAGTATTGGGCAGCCGGATGCATTTGCCATCTTGATCCATGTGGCGATAGGCTCCTTCGGTGTGCCTTTGACGCCAGTGCCCAGGAGCCCGTCAATAATCAAGGTCTTTTCCAGGAAAGCATCAGGCGTTAGAGCCTGTGAAAAAGGCTGTTGCAGGGTTTCCCGCAGATGGGAAAATGCTGTTCTGGCTTCCCCCTGCAGCTTTTCCGGCGAGCTTGTCAGAAACAGGGAAACCCGGCAACCTTTTGCCAACAGTAGTCGGGCACAGACAAAGGCATCCCCGGCATTATTGCCTTTGCCGGCAAGAATGACAAAGTGATCAAGTGCAGCGCTGGCAGCCAAGCGCAAAGCTGCCTGGCATACGGCAGCGCCTGCCTTCTCCATCAATTCCGAGGCCGGAATCCCGGCCTGCTGAAAAGCGAGGCTCTCGAGGTGCTTTATGTTTACTGGAGATAATGAATACATGGGTCAATTTATGCCTTATTTTTTTTACAAGTTTAGCCACGCTGTCAGATCCGATTCCACTTTGCGTTTGGGACATGCGTTGAATTCCACTTTGAGTACATTCACATGGGGCGAAGGCGGGTTTACTGGCAGATTGTAAATCTGGAGTTTCCCGTTTTTTTTATCATACTCAAAAGGATATTCTTCTCCACTGGCCAATAGGGAGACCTTGCTCACTGGGGTATCGACGAGAATTTGCGTCGCCACCGGCCCCGGCCAGCGGAACAGTTGCCAGTAAGCAATATTTTCTTTGCGGGTCCAGCCGCCCTGCAGATTCAGATCCACTTCACCAACCACCGAGCTGCCGATCAGTTCGCAGCGTTGGGAACCGCGAATAGACTCTTCGTTGTCGCGCAACCAAGCAGCTATTGCTTGCAGCCGTTCCTGTTCTTCGCAACGGATACGCCCGTCGGGTTCCGGACCGATATTCAGCAGGAAATTACCCTCGCCCTGCGCAGCGGTGCAGAGATGCTGCAGCAGTTGCGGGGTGGTTTTGTAATTTGGATTATGCCGGATATAGCCCCATCCGCACGAATCGCCCATTGTCATGCAGGATTCCCAGCAACGTCCGGAATCGGAGGCCTTCACCATTTGTTCCGGCGTGTCGATGTCCTCGTCTGCTCCGGAACGATTGTTGATAATGATCTGCGGTTGCAGTGAACGAACCATGGCATTCAGCTCACGGGAACGCCAGAAGGCAATTTTGCTTTCCTTATCACTCTTTGCCTTGGCATCCCAGCCGCCATCGTATTCCAGCAGATCAATCGGTCCATAATTACTCATCAATTCCCGAACCTGTTCATGCACTTGATGCAACAGAGCCTGACGGGATTCAGGAAATCGGTCCGGTGCAAAATATCCTGGGAAGCGCCAATCCAAAAGTGAATAATACAGGCCGACTTTCAGGCCGGCTTTTCGCAATGCAGTGACATATTCGGCAACGATATCCCGTTTAGCTGCGCAGTGTACGCTGGTGAAATCCGAGCACTTGCTATCGAATAGGCAGAAACCGTCATGATGGCGTGTCGTCAAGACAGCGTATTTGGCTCCGGATCGGGCAATACAGTCCGCCCAGTGTTCCGCGCAATCCCGTCGTGGCAGAAAATGCTTTGCCAGCCGGGCATACTCCTGCGGGGGGATGCGCTCGGAATACATGCTCCATTCGCCGCGTTCAAGCAGCGAATACAAACCATAATGAATGTAAATTCCGAAACGGCTTTGCTGAAACCAACGTAAACGTTCCTGTTGTTCCATCAATCTTTCCCTTTTTAACATAAAAGGTTTTTGTCTAAAGAACCGAGAGTCCATATTTCTTCTTTCAATTTTAATATAAACGCCAATTGGAGCGGGGTAAGCGTTTTTATTTCAGAAACTGATTTATATTATCCCTTTTAGAGTATCAAATAATGGACGGAATGGAGTTTTCTCCAACCGGTCTGTGGGACGGATTGTCCTTGGCCTGCATTCATGAGGAGTTTTTTTTATGCGTATCCTTTGGAAACCGACTTGCCTGTTGTTCTGCCTTCTGAGCCTGTTCTGGGCATCCCTGTCTTTTGCCAACCCAAGAACCGGTTTTCTCGATTTGTCTGCTTTGCAAAAAGCCGCTGAACTGGTCACTTTGGAAGCCTATCCGGATGCCGATGACGTGCTTCTGGATGATTATGTGTTAACGACCTATGAAAAAGATGGCAAGGCTGTGACTTGGGATGACTGGGGCAGCAAAATTCTGACTGAAAAAGGAAAACAGAACAATCAGGTTTTGACGCTTTCTTATAATATCAGTTATTCGAAAGCAGAATTTGTCTTTGTGCAGATCATCAAGCCGGATGGCAGTATAGTGACCGTCGATTTGGCACGGCAGTCCCAGGAAATGATTGATCGCTCTCAAATGGGGTCAAACATTTATGATCCGAACAACAAAATGATCCAGGTCTCCCTTCCTGAACTCGAAATCGGAGATCTTTTTCGCGCCTTCACTTGTCGTACCATCACAAAGCCCAGAGTCCCGGACAGCTTTAGTGATTTCCAGATCTTTGAATATTCCAGCCCGATTCTACGTTTCGTCTATGAAATCAATGCTCCGGAAGAACTTCCGCTGAGCAATATCATTCTGAAAGATGAAGTCCCCGGAACCGTGACCACCCTTGCGCCAAAAAGCGAAAATGGCCGTATCCTCTATCGCTGGGAAGCCAACCATGTTGCGCAGGCTTTTTCTGAACCCGCCATGCCACCGATGTATACGGTGACACAGCGTCTGCTGGTCAGCACTCTGGCCTCCTGGCAGGATATTTCCCGCTGGTACTGGAAAATCAGCGAACCGCATTTCATCCCAACCAGCGACATGAAAAGCAAAGTGGCTGAACTGATCAAGGGAAAAGCCGGACGGGAGGAAAAAATTCAGGCGATTTTTCGCTTTGTTTCCCAGGAAATCCGTTACATGGGCGTGACTTTGGAAACGGAAGCACCGGGCTATGAACCCCACGATGTCAGTCTCACTTTTGAAAATCGCCATGGTGTCTGCCGTGATAAAGCAGCTCTGTTGACGGTTCTGTTGCGTCTGGCCGATTTGCAGGCCTTTCCGGTGTTGATTCATGCTGGCGCCCGAAAAGACCCTGAAGTCCCGCAACCTTTTTTCAATCACGCCATCGTTGCCGTTCAGAATGCCGATCGCAGCTACCAGCTGATGGACCCCACCGATGAAAATACCAAAGACCTGTTGCCTGCTTACTTGTGCAACCGCAGCTATCTGGTCGCCCGCCCGGAAGGCGAAACCCTGCTGACCTCCGAAATTATCCCATACCAGCGCAATCTGAGCAAAATCAAAACCTCCGGAAAAATTTCCGATCAGGGGGCTTTGACCTGCATCAGCCAAATTGTCATGGAAGGTATCAATGATAATGCTTACCGGGGAATGCTCTTGCGCAGAAGCCCGGAACAACGCCAAGATTTTCTAGAAGCGGTTCTAAAAGGGATCATACCTGGAGCAAAATTGCTTCGCTTCGATATCCTGCCGGCGAATTTGCAGGATACCAGCCTGCCGTTGGAATTCCACCTGAGCTTCCAAGCCCCCAATGTGCTGATTCAAAACGAACAAACCGCCATGCTGAAAATCCCGCGCTTAGCCGCTGGCCTGGGCTATGTGAATTTCATCCTGGGGGAAACCGGACTGGAAAAGCGGCGTTTTCCCTTTGAAACCAGCATGACCTGCGGCGTCACCGAAGAAGTCAAAATGGAACTCTCTTCGGAGTGGAACAAAGTCCTTTCCCTGCCGGAATTTGAGAGCATTGACAATCCCGACCTGTATTGGTCGCGCCAACTGCAATTTCTCGCCGGCACCCTGACTCTGAACAGCGAATTTTCCATCCGTACCGTGCAGTTTTCACCCAAAGAATATTTAACCCTGAAACAAGCCTTGCGCAGTATTGAAGCCAATGGGCGTAAACACCCGATTTTCGGGCAGGAACAGAAAACGGGGAGCAAAACGGATGCGCCGCGGAAAGCCGAATTGGCAGCTACTGGAGAAAGCATCATTCTGTTGGATCAGCGTGCCTACAAGCTCGATGATCCCTATAACTGGACGATGATCCAGCGAGTGCGGAAAAAGATTTTATCCTACAAAGGAATGAAGGAAAATGCGGAACTGAAATGGGACTATAACCCCGCATGGGAAGAGGTGAAACTCGATTTTGCCGTCGTCCGGAATGGGGAACAGGAACAGAAGATCAGTGTTTCGGAAATTAATCTGATGGATGCCTCTTGGGTGGCTTCTGCTCCCCGCTATCCTGCCGGAAAAACGCTGGTGGCGAGCTTGCCGGGTATTCAAATTGGTAGTATCATCGAATATCAGGTCACCCAGTCTTATCGAGCCTATCCGTTTTTCCATGTCCTGCTCGCCTTTCAAAGCCATGACCCGATAGAAAAACGGGAATTGAGCATCGATTGCCCGGATAAATTGGACTTGGAATGGAAAATTTTTCAAAATGGCAGTCTGAATTTCAAGAAGCGCAGCTCGGGCGAAGTGATTCAATTCCAGAAAAAATCTTTGCCTGGCCGTCAGCAATACACATGGTCTGCCGAAAAACAACCTGCACTTGAGCGGGAAAAAAATCTGCCGCCGGCCTATGGTTTTCTGCCTACGGTCGTGGTTTGGGCAGGGGACTGGAAAAAATATTGCCAGCAGTTGACCCGTTCGATGGAATTTGCCAGTCAAAACGGCAAAAAAATCAAGGAGCTGGTTACCGCCATCCGAAAAATGCCTCCGGAAAGGCAGTTGCTTTCGTTGCGCAATCATATTGAGCGAATGGTTCGCAGAGCCGGCCCGTCGTTTACGGATTTGCCGCGCTATTGCCTCTCCCCCGCTGAAAAAACGTATACGGAAGGTTATGGCAATTCCGCCGACCGCGCGGCTTTGTATTTTTCCATCCTCAAGGACTTAGGCTATCAACCGGAATTAATCCTCGTGGCAGACCACCCGGAAGAAATGGAACTGCAAAAATTCCTGGAAAAATATCCCGCATCTGGTTTTTTCCCGGAAATTCTGGTGCGAGTTAATACGAAACAGGGCGACATCTGGTTTAATGATCAGGATCAGTATTCCCGTCTGGGAAGCAGCCGTTTTGAAGGAAAACTGGGCTGCCGCCTGGCAAAAAATAAGTTTTTCCGAATTGAGTTGCCAACAGAAGCGCAAAGTCAAATCAACAAACTGATCACGATCGACATGCAGCCCGATGGTGCCGCCCAAATCGCCTACCGGAATATCTATTACGGCGAAAATTATGCCCAGCTCAATAAGTTCTACTCTGAATTAACGCCTGAAGAGCGTCGCCGTCATTATCAGAGCATGTTGAGCGAAGTGTCGCAATCGGCAAGCTCAGTAGTGGATTTGAAGACGGAATTTGAAATCTATCCCGGCATTGTACGCTTTACGGCCAGAGTTGAGGATTTTGCGGTCACTACCGATAACTTCTGCTACTTCGAATTCCCTGAAAGCCTGAAAAATTTACTGCAACTCTGGGGGGATCAACGCCAGGAACCCCTCTATTGGGACAGTCGACGCACCCGACAAGTCGAAATCGCCATCCGACTGCCAAGTGATTTTCGCAATGTCGAACTCTGCCCAAAAGATTTCAGCTGGACTTCCCCCGAGAAAAATGGGCGGGTCTCTATCAAGCGACTGAAAACTCAATCTCAGAACGAATTGCGCTTCCTCCTGGAAGCCGATCTGGCAGCGGAAATCATCCCTGCAGAAAGTTACTCTGAGATTCTCGAACTCGACCGACACCTCTCACACCCCGCCGCCAGAACAGTTCTGCTACGTAAAAAGTAAACGGTAAACTCGCCAAGATGCGGCAGGCATTCCATGTCGCATACACAAAAACAGAGTGTCTACGATCAATTCAACAATTATTCTTGAAAGCTTTCCAGGAAGTCAGGCATTTGAACAATCAGTGAAATCGGTGGATAAAATCATCAATCGTACCTTTTTGAATGGGGGCTAGCCTAGACCCGTTGACCTATCATGAAACACGCTGAGATTACTCGAGCAACAGTGCGTGATCTGCTTTCGGGTTGGAACATCGTACTAAAGACTGTGCGACGGGATATCCCTTTAGCGGGCAGTCCTCAGCGGAGTCTGCAACGGCTGGCCGTTGAAGATTCCAAAGGAGAATTATATGTGTTGGAAGAAATTTCTGTAGAGCAGGCCGAAAAACGTCGGATGCAGGCTGAAATTCTCAACTCGCTGGCGCAATTGGGCTTGTCTCCGTTGCATCCCTGGCTGCCGGATCGGCAGAGGCAGTTGCTGCATCAGGACGAGCCGTGGTTTTGGCAACTGCGAAAATATGTGATGGGCAATGATTTATTGCGGGAGACCTATGGTAATGACGCCTGGCGGGGCCGGGAAATGGGGCAGTTCCTGGTTCGCTTTCGTTCCCACGTGAACGGTCTGCAAGGACTGCCAGCAAGTCCTTTTTCATTAGTTCATTATGTTGACAAGCTGATGCCTGTCATTCAGGCAGAGAATCCATCATTGTTTTCAGATTTACAGCCCATCTGGCAGGAATTAGCGGTATTCCGCAAAGAATATCCGAACTTACCACTGGGATTTTGTCATGGAGATTACCATCCTCTGAATGTTATTTGGGGCGAGACAGGGCTGAACAGCGTTATCGATTGGGAATTTCTGGGCTATAAAGCCGAAGGCTATGATGCTGCGAATCTGCTGGGCTGCCTGGGCATGGATGACCCGCGTTTCCTGACCGCTGAAATGGCCTTGGCCTTGCTGACGGCTTTGCGCCAGGCCGAACTCTTCCAGCCCGCAACCTGGTATTGGCTGCCGGAATTCGTCGCTGCGCTGCGTTTTGCATGGATGCGGGAATGGTTCCGGCGCAAAGAAAGGAAAATGCAGATACAGGAACTAGATTTCCTCTGGCTCCTTCTGGACAACCGCGAATGCCTCCGAAAAAAATGGAGCTGTAGCCAAGCTTGATTTTTTCGAGCAAGAAGAGCGTAAGTGCATGCTGTATATTTCATCAAACAGCCGAGAGTTCGACCAAGCAGCAGCAAAGGAGAAAATGGAATGGCAAGCAAAACCAAGACTAAAGGCAGGAACAAAGATACTGGCAGTATCATTATGAAAAAGAGAATTATCCTTTTTTTAGTGGGTTGAAATTTTGCCAAAATATGCGGTTGATTGTCAATGGGGGTCATTCTCAAAAGTTAGTAATTTCACTCGTATCTTAATGGGTGTTTTTTGCGCTTCTGGCACACAGCTGTCTTAATGGCGAAAATATTTTAAGGGAGTATCTTTGCGCCGTAGGCGATTAGCCATGCTTAATCCCAAGCGTATATAGTAACTACATTCCTGCAATTCTCCGCAGCGAAAATGGGTGTCCAACTTGTCAAAGCAGGGGGGGGAGAAATTACAGAGGAAAGTGGGGGGAGAAAGCCAAAATCGAATGATTCGAACTATTTTTCGATTTGCTATTGACTTTTGTTCTCGGATGAATTATAGTTATAAAAAATTAGACAATTAATAGACAATTAACGTTTTCGGGGACGGGGATGTTGTCCCCATGAATATGTAGAGTGAGCTGATGAGTAAGTCTTTCGCATTGAGTACCGAACAACTAAAGCATCTTCAGATCGCCGAAATTATCCGGCAGGAAATTCATTCCGGTCGTCTTGCCAGGGGAAGCCAGCTGCTGACCGACCATGAGCTGGCAAAGAAGTACAAGATCAACCGTCATACCGTCGCCGCCGGCATTGCGAAGCTGGCGGCCGAGGGGTTGGTTGAGCGGGCTCCTCGGCGCGGTACCATCGTCACCGGCAAAGCCACCAAGTCGAATGTCAGCAACGCTGTTGGGGTGGTGTCGATGAGCAAAGGGGATGTCTACAACGACTTATTGCAGATCATTACTGACAAATTGATCGCGCGCCAACATTACCCGATTGTGATCAACAACAGCCTGATGGGAGAAGCTTCCCATTCTGACGAGTGCAAGCTCAAGGTGAAAACATTTCTTGACTGCATTGTGGCCGGAGGCAGTATGCCTTTTGGTTTCATTGTCGATGGATATTTGCAGTTCCCATTCGAATACGTCAAATATCGCAACTTGCACAATATCGTCTTTATCCTCAAGTATCACCATCCGGAACGGCTGCAGCCGGCCAAGTATGCGCTGGTCGATTTTTATGAAGCCGGACGGCAGGCTGCGAGCTACTTTATCGCCAAGGGCTACCGCAAACTTGCCTGCCTGGCAGTCGAAGAGCGACATTACGTGGGCGAGTGGAGCTCTATGCAGGTGATGATGTTGAACGGTTTTACCAAAGAATGCCAGAAGCATGGCTTGGAATGTGACGATACAGTGTTCTGGCAGGTGCTCCACGGTGCTCCCTTCCAGGCGACCGTCGGTGCGTATCTGGCCGATCCGAAGCGACGACCGCAGGCCTTTCTGCTCTACTCCGATTCGGTGATCGCTTTTCATCTGTTGCCGTTGTTGCAGGAGTTGCGGTTGAATTACCCGCGCGATATCGAGTTTGTCGGCTTTTTCAATACCGATTTTTCACGGAAGTATGGTTTTCCGTCGATCTCCGTGCATGAGGAGAAAATCGCTGAAGCGGCGCTGGATTTGCTGACTCGCGACGAAGGCGATTTTGATATCACCATTCATCCCGAACTGATCGTCCGTTAGAAAACGATGGCAATACAAGCTACTAAGGTTTTGTCGCAAACAAAAAAGAGGTGAATTCATGAGAAACAAGCGAAGAGATTTTACATTGATCGAGTTGCTGGTAGT
>JBAXYW010000087.1:0-11589 GCA_041670605.1 Lentisphaeria bacterium | reverse complement strand
CGGGACTGAAACACCGACTGCCAGCAAAGCTGCCAACAAACAATAACACCAACCAAGGTTGGATATCATTTTTGAAACATACTTGTGGAACATGGAGGAGCAGGTGAAAAAATTGGCTTTAGTACATCATTTACCAGTCTATCTTGCTGGAAGTTTTTTTCTTTTTATCAGCAGTCCGTTGTTTGCAGCGTCTTCAACGCTGACCGACTACTTCTATACGACGGGGCAAATCCTGCCAAACAACTTTGCCATCAGTCTGTCAGAAGAAGTGACCTTCAATGACAATATCAATGAAGGCACTCGTGAAAATGCGCATAGCGCCTGGGAATTCAATACGGATGTCAATGTTGATATTAACAAGACCATCGGCTACAGCACTTATGGTTTGCAGGGCTCCGTCGGCTGGAATCACTATCACAATGGCAATCGCGATAGTGAACCCGATATTGATCTGAGTCCGTATTTTACCTTTGCCCAGGATAAAGGCAATCTGCTGCTGGATGCCGGGATCCAATACAAAGATGAAAGTCTGAGCAATTCCGATCGGCGTTTTGCCAAGTATTACGATGCGATTCTACGCATTGGTTACGATCTGAATTCCCATGAACGCTATGGCATGATCATTTCCGGCGATTACCAGTATCAGTACTATACTGATAATGAGTTCGACAATAATGACAATGCCAAATACGGCATCAGCATGGCGCCTTACTACAAAGTTTCTCCGAAGACTAAAGTCGGTATGCGTCTTGGCTATGAACGCACGGACTATCGCAGCAACCGCGAACATGATGACTTGGATGAAATGTATTTGAACTTGTTTGTGAATTACCAGATTGCCATGAAAATTAATTTGACGGCGGAAGCCGGGTTTACCCGTAGCAGTTATGATGGCGGCTCTTCTGAAGGTTCAACCGGAGATGATGGAATCAGCCCGAATTATCGCTTGTTGTTGGCCTATCAGATGTTGTCCAATCTGGCCTTTTCGCTGCAGTTGAGTCATGAACCCGCGGATAGTTTTGAACTCGGTGCCCAGGGTTTGACGCAACAGAACAAATCCACGCTTGGAATGACCTGGATGGTCAATCCCAAACTCTCTCTGGTACAAAGCGTGAGTGTTTTCCTGGAGGATGAAAAAACGACGGAAATGGATACTACCCAGTATGAATACGATGCCCGCATGAATTATCAACTGCGCAAACAACTTATGCTGCATGCTGGATATACGTATTCCACAACCCATTTCAAATATGTCGAAGATAATAACTTCAAGAGTAATGAAATCACCCTCGGCGTAAGCTGGACATTCTAATCGAATTCAAACCCGGAAATATTCCCCGGGCCTGAATGGTATCGCTTTTGGAGAAGCTTTTGAAAAAGTTCTTTTTCTTTCTTTTTTTGTTTGTTGTTCTTATGGGTTATTCGGCGGAACTGGACTGGAATCCCGCTGCTTTGCGTCCCGGCGATGTTTTACAAATCCAGGTCTTCCGGGTCAGTGAGCTGAGCCTATCCGTCCGGGTCGAAGCCGATGGCTGTTTTTCCTTTCCACAATGTGGGGAAATTCAGGCCGCAGGGCGCACGACGCGTGAAGTCGCCCGCGAGCTGACCGAGCAGATTGGCAAACAGATCGCCAACCCCTATGTCGATGTCTTTGTGTCGGCTTGGGCACCACGCACCGTCTATATTCTTGGGGAAGTCAACAACAGCGGCGTTTCGCTGGAATTGCCGACCTACAATCCAATGACGGCTCTGCAGGCCATCAGCTCCGCTGGCGGCTTCACCGAAAGCGCGGACTTGACCAATGTTGCCGTTTTGCGACGGGATTCCAACCAGCAAAACCTGACCCGTCTGCCGATCGATGTCACCGCCTTGGTGTCACAAAAAAGCGGTGGTGATGAATTTATTTTGCATCCGGAAGACACCCTGATTATTCCAAAGGCACCGCCAGTATATGTCTCCGGTCTGGTAAACAACCCTGGAGTCTACTACATTGAGACGCAACGCCCTCCCCTTTGTTCAGAATTGCTGGTGCGTGCCGGCAGCTTGGCCATCGGAGCAGATGCCGATAAAATTCAGATTTTGCGAACGGATGACGAGGGCAAACGAAGCACTCTCGTGGTTTCTTTGAAAACCATCGAAGAAAGCAATTTTAAAACTGATCTGCGCATCCAGCCAGGAGATTACATCGTCGTTAATAATGCCGAACAGATTTTTGTTCTGGGACAGGTTAAAACTCCTGGTCCGCTGACACTGCCCGTGAACATGAAGATTACCGCCAGCCGCGCTATCTTCCTGGCCGGCGGATTCACCCCCATCGCTAAAGAAAATGACATTTTATTGATCCGGGGACAGAAAATCACCACCATTGACTTGAAAAAAATGTATAAAGACCCAAAGAAACTCGCCGAAGATGCCGAGCTGCAAAATGGAGATATCCTTTTTGTCCAGGAATCCTTCTGGTAATTTTTTTCCACACACATCCCATTTGCTTGAAAAAATGATGTCGTTGAAATGCCCTTTCAGGGCATCATTTGTTTGTGTTCATTAACCCCGGGCGTTGCCCGGGGCTAAGCTGAAGCCGCCCCTACGGGGTTTCCCCGACCCGGACAAATCCGTCGGGTGATGCAGAGGCCTGCGTCGCCTACTTTTGACCCGCTGTTTTTTAAACGGCAACGGACCGCGACAAGGGGATGCCGGCGAGGACGCTGGCGTTCCATAGCTCACACCTCCGTACTTACTTCTTCGTCCGTATTCGTTCGTGTATTCCCCTTTCGTGTATCCACCTTTCGTTTATTCACCCTTTTAATCCTCTGATCTCATGGAAAATACCCCCCAAGAAAATACGACTTTGATGGCGAATGCATTGCAGGAAAATGATCATGACAACATTCTGCATACTCTTTTAAGGGGATACGCAGTTTATGTACGTCCTTATATCTGGCTTGATTTTCTGGCGCTATTGCTGTTTCTGATCGGTGGGGTTGTCTATCTAAAAACGACGATTCCCCTGTATCGTTCCACCTGTCAGCTGCATATCAACAGCCAGGATTTGAAGGTGACGGATGTCCGAGGCATCGTCGACCCAAATTTTCAGCCCGGCGATACCTTCATCAATACCCAGATATTGCTACTGCAAAGCCCGGTAATTTTACAGAAGGCCAATAAACTGGCCGGCATCGAGGAAGGCTATTCAAAACCGCTCATTGATCGAGTCAAAGGGACCATGCTGGTTGATCTAAGCATTGAATCACGCAACCCGGAGGTTGCCGCCAAAATGGCCAATACGATCGCTGAGGTCTATATGGACTCGGTGCGTAATCGAAAAGTCGAAATCACGTACACCGGCATGAACCTGTTGCGCGACCAAATGGACGAAGTCCGGAAATCCCGTGAAATCGCCATGGCGGAATTGCTCGAATTCAAAACGAAACATCAGATTTTTAACCTCTCAGAAAACTATTCCGCTCTGATCAGTCAGATCACTGCCCTGAATCAGATTGCGACCGAAGCCACTCTGGACGAAACTGAACTGGACACCACTCTGCAGGCCATCAACAAAAACCGTGCCAATGCGGTACGCCTGATGCCGTATCTGGTGCCGGCGGGCAGCGATGCGGGCAGCAGCCTCGGCTCACTCAAAATGCTGTATTTTTCGCATGAGACCACCCTGCCCGGCTTATTAGCGCAGTATAATGAAGCCCATACGGCAGTAAAGACCCATCGCCAGGTCAGTCAAATGCTGAAAGAAGCACAGGAAAATGAAGTCGAAACCAGTATTGACGGTTTAGCTCTACGCTGCCAGCGCGCTAAAAAACGCCACGAACTGGTCAAAGAACAAATTGCCGAACTACATAAAAAACTAAGCGAACTCGACCGCATCTCCGGTGATTATAAAATGCGGGAAACGGCCTGCGATTCTCTGGAAAACTCCTATAAAATGCTGGTGAACCGGATCAATGAAATCAAAATCTCAACTGCAGCGACTACTGTAGATACCTCTTCGATTTTCCTGGTCTCGCCCGCCTTCAAGACAACACTACCAATTTTTCCGAAACCGATGAAGACTATGAAAACGGCCTTGCTTTTGGGGCTATTGGCGGCTGCGGGTTTATCCTTTGTTCTTGGTTCGATCAACAACAAGGTCACTCGTATCGAAGACGTCAATGCGATATTTCATAATAAACTTCCTATTTTCGGTGCCGTCCCCCTCTTTGAAAAAGACGAGATGGAGTTACTGCAAAGCAATGGGGAAGAAACGATTGATGAGGTTTTCCGCAATATCCGTACCAGCCTGAATTTGTCGACACTAACCCGGGGAAGCCGGATTCTGGCGATCACCAGTGCTTTACCGAAAGACGGCAAAACTTTTATCGCCCTGAATCTGGCTCGCAGCTTCGCCCGTGATAAAAAACGCGTCCTGCTGATTGGATTAGATTTGCGCAAACCACGCTTGGATAAATTGCTCGCCCCTTTCTTGCCGCCAGATAGTACCAAGGCAGGCATCAGTAATGTCCTGGTCGGAGACTGCAAGCTGGCCGATGTGATTATCCATATTAAACAATTCGGCGTGGATGTTGTGCTAGCTGGCCCGTTACCACCGAATCCCAACGAACTGCTCAGCAGCGGCGGCCTGAAAGAAATCCTCGACGAGACCAAGAACTCCTATGACTTGGTACTTATCGACACGGCTCCAATCCTCGCTGTCTCGGATACCCTGATCATCGCCGGCCATCAAGTGCCCCTGCTGTTGACTACTCGCTTATTCCGAATCACCAGACCGGCTCTGCATACCCTGCGAGACCGTTTGGCTCAGGTCAATATCAGCCTCGCTGGACTGATCGCCAACAATGTCGACGTCCCTAAAAACGCCTATAGCTACTACTCCGATGGCTACGGATACGGCTACGGCTACGGCTACGGATACGGAAAAGGCTACGGAAAAGGCTACGGTTACGGGTCTTCTGAGAAAAAGAAAAAATCATAAGACACCGCAGTATGTGATTCCGAGGTGATTTAAACGGGCCGGAGGGCCGGGAATCACACTCGATAAAATGTTCATAAGAGGGTGGTAATAAATTGGATGAAAACTCTTAAAGAAAATCTGGTTAATCTGCGTAATCTGCGGATGAAATTATTAGGTTGTGGACGCTAGTCCACCCCAAGTTCGTCCGTGTGTCCGTGTTTTTCAGGTGTGGATATGGCTTCAAGTTCTCAACAGCACAATGCGCCTCCCCCCCTCGGCACGCAACGGAAACACCGGAAACACAGCGAGCGGCGGCATTTTATTTCCCACCTGAAACGCAAAATCCGGCACCGTTTTGCCGATATACTGACAACAGCGAGTCGTTTCCCACTTTATGGGGCCTTGCTGCTGCTGTTCTTTTTCCCCCTGTTATATAGCGGAGGTGCTCTCTGGTGGTTGCCGGCAGCACTGACTTGGACTTTTCTTTTATATGCGTTCTGGCTGTTAAGCGCTTGCTGGCAGGGCGGTGAAAAGCTGCAATTACGCGTCCATCCCGCCCTGTTGCTATTATTGTTACCGCTCCTAGCAGGCTGTTTGCAGCTCTTGCCGCTCGGCAGTCTGGTGAAAATTCTCTCTCCGCAAGCAGGAACTTGCTGGACTTCCTTCAACGACTTGGGACTCGGAACGGTGCTGCCACGGATAACCTTGGCACCGGATGCCACCCGGTTTAAATGCCAGCTCCTGCTGCTCTGCCTGCTGCTTTTCTGCCTGCTATATCATTATTCCAGACATCGAAAAGACCTCTTCCTGATCATGATAACGGTCGTCGCTTCCGCCCTCGGAAATGCCAGCATCGCTTTCTGGCAATTTTTTACGTTGCATTCCGGACGGGGTCTAGACACGGTCTTCACCGGCACCTTTCATAACCGAAACCATTTCGGCTTCATGATGTCAATGGGAATTCTGGCCGCCCTCGGCTTGCTCAGCACCCTGAAAAAAGATGCCAACCGACGCTTTCCCTGGCAACCAGCTTTCCAGCACTTTAAAATTCCTCTGGTTATCAGCATCTTCCTGCTGATTATCGCACAGGTGCTAAGTCTCTCCCGAGGCGCTTTCTTAGCAACCGCCCTGATGCTGTGTTGCTATGCCATCCTATGGTGGCTGCCAGGAAGACAAGGAAAGCACAGCAAAAAAACTTTTCCGGCTCTGCTTATTCTGGTCTTCGGTGCCCTGCTCTTTGCTTTGCAGACCGGGATCAGCATGCTGGTGGAACGATATGAGAAGATCCTCGAAATGGAAGCCTTCAGCAACGATACACGAGTCAGCTTCTGGAAAGACACCCTGAGAATGGCTTGGGATTTTCCCCTTGCGGGAACTGGTTTCGGAGCTTTCCGCGATATCATTCAAAAATATGAATCCGGCCAGGTAACCACAGTTCTGGCTGACCATGCGCATAATGACTGGCTGGAATTTATCGCCGAAGCCGGGATTCCCTTATCTGTTATCGTCTTTCTGCTACTCTTTCTGCTGCTCTTTCAAGCCGCAAAACGCCTCTGGAAACAGCCGGATCCCACCTTGCGCTGGCTGGGCTTCGGCGCCTTGGCAGCAATTCTGGCGGGTCTTATTCACGAATGCTTTGACTTCAACCTGCAAGCGATGTCCAACGCCGTCCTTTTCTCCGCCTTGCTGGCGGTTCTGTTTTCCTGTGCCCGTAAAAGCAGCCAGCAGCCACCGCAGGAAGAAGAGCCGAAACATGAAGGCATCTTGCTACCAGGCCGGCGACTGATTTTCCTGTTGCTGGGCGGCCTCCTGATTCTCTGGGTACTCCCGCAACAAATACAACAAATCCATTCCGCAGTACTGCATGCTTTCGTGCGCGAGGGCTTGCTGACTCGCGAACAAAATTGGCAGCCCAAACGCAATGATTATCTACGCTGGTTGAATTGGGCAGATCAGGCTCTGCAAGCCACCCCCAAGCTGGGAATGCTGCACCTTCGTAAAGCAACCTGCGCAGCCAATCTGGCGGAACTCGACCCGGAAAATGCCAGGCAGCATTGGCAGACGGCCATGAGCGAAAGCGCAGCAGCCTGCCAGCGCGGACCGGGTAATGGTGAATTTTTTCTGGCCTGTGCCCAAATTCATGAGTTGGGATCGCAGACGCTCGGGCTGAGTCAGGAAAAAAAGATTGTCCGGCTCTATGAGCGCAGCTATCTGTGCCATCCACGCTTGTTGCCAACCCTGATCGAGGTCGCCGAGGCCTATTCCCGTGCCTATTGGCGATTTCTGTCGGATAGCAAACTGGAAAAAGAAGCCGGGATCATACGGCTGCAGACCATGCGGTTATTCAGTGAATATCTTGCTTTGGCTCCTACCCAAGCAAGCCAGGTTTTTCAGCAAATCCTCACGTTAAGCAATGACCCGGATGAACTGCTGCAAATCGCCCCACAAAACCTTTTCCTGCAGCAAAAACTGCTGGCCTTTCTTTGCGAACAGCAAAACTATGACAAAGCCTTCGAACTGCTCGAGCAAAACCAAAAAGAATGGCTGACCCCCAAGCTGCCAACGCCCGGCAACCTTGGCAGCTCTGCCCAACCGTCAGCAAAAGACTGGTTCGAATGGCAGTGTACCCTGCTGGGACTGACAAAACAGTGGCAAAAACGCGATGCCCTTATGCCGGAATTCCAGAAAATGGCACGGCACGGTCTGGAAGAACAAATCCAAAAAAATACCGTTGACTCCCAGAGCAGCTCGCTGCAAGCAGCACAACTTACTGTTGAGGTTCTTTGTCAACAGCCGCCGCTTTCCTACAGCGTCTTGTTACAGCATGCCGAACTGCTCCAACAATATGGCCACCATGGTGAAATCTGCAATGCGATGCTGCCCTTCGCCTATGCCTTTACTGCCCCGCCAATGGAATATCTGGAAAAAGCAATTATTTTATTAGGTCTCCCCCAAGATCAAGGCGGCCTCGCTCCCCCGGCTCGCCAACAGTTCCTGGCCATCGCACTAGCCGTGCTTGCCGCAGAAACAAGTAAAAATGCACAGCCTGCAATGACCCACTCCTGGTTGCAGGAATTGCAACAACTCGAACAGACTAGCCCTGAAAAAAATCAGGATGCCTGGCTGCAACATCACCTCTACCCCTTTTTTCAGGGCCGCATACATCAGTTGCGCAGTGAATTCGCTGAAGCCGCACAGGCCTACCAGCGAAGCCTCCAGCTTAGTCCGCAAAACCTCCTGGTCTGGCAACAGTGGCAGAAATTACCCCCCAAATTCCGTGCAGAATCGGCTCCTGCTTGGGCTGCCGGCTTAACCGAAGAAGTCCCTTTGGAGTTCGCCTTCACGAATGCAGTCCAGTTACAAGCCGTGCGCGTCATACCGAAAGTGGTCAGTAAGTTCCATCAAACTCTGGAAATCGAATTTTTCTGGTTGTGCACCGGGGATGTCCTGGAAGATTGCCAGATTCAAATCAGCTTCCAGAATGCCAGTGGCACACTGTTCACAGACTCCTTTTCCTTCCTAGAACTGCATTTCCCCATGATCAATTGGCGGGTCGGGGAAATCGTCACCTGTAAACGTCAATACAAGCCCCTGCTGCAAAGCATTCAAAACGGAAAATTGCTTAGCGACAGTAGCGTCGTCGCAAACGTTAAGCTGCGCAGTCTTTTCCAAAATTCCGGAAGAGTTTATTCCGGAGTCCCCAAAGCCGTCTTCCCGGTTTTCAACATGCAACGCCCTGTGAGTCCATAAGCCGCATGGCGGCCACAAACAAGAAAACCGTACACCGCACACAGCGCTTTTTTTCGCGATTCTGCTCCAAGGTAATATATGTCAATCCTACCTTCGCTTAGCACTTTTTTTCTTTCCTATCGGGGACTCCTTTTTGGTCTGCCCGTCCTCTTTATTTTTATTTCTTTGTTACTGACTAGAGTCTGCATTACGTTGCTGCCACGCTGGGGTTTTATTGATCAGAATATCGGGGGACGCCACATCCACTGCAAGCCGATTCCCCGCGGCGGCGGGCTGGCAATCATCGTGACCTATTGCTTCGGCCTGCTCTTGTTTCAAATGCTGCTACCGCAGCTCAACATGCCGGTCTTTCGGCTCAATCACCTGAAGCTATTCCTGCCCCTGCTGATTCTGGTACCAACCGGCCTGATCGATGACAAATACGGAATCCCAGCCCGCTGGAAATTACTGGCCCAGCTGGCCACTGCACTGGCAGCCTGGCTTTGCGGCATCCAGCTGGATTCGTTCTTTGGCCTGCAACTGCCAATCTGGATCAGTGCTACCTTGACCACACTCTGGATCGCCGTCATTATCAATGCCTTCAACTTAATTGACGGCATTGATGGCCTGGCCAGCGGAGTCACTGTTATCTCAGCCATCTGCCTGGGCGGAATCATGCTGCTGCTGAAAAATCCGACCGGCGCCCTGCTGATGTTCTGCCTAGCCGGAGCCTGCCTTGGCTTTCTGCATTATAACCTGCACCCCGCAAGCATTTTCCTCGGCGATACCGGCAGCATGTTTATCGGCTATATGATGGGCTGCCTCGGAATCGTTACCTGTACCAAACTGGCTACCATCCCAGCCCTGTTGATCCCAGTGCTCGCCTGCGGCATCCCAATCCTCGATATCTCACTGGCCATCTGGCGACGAACAACAAAAAAACTAATGAACTGGAATGATCCCAGCATCGGCATTATGAGCCCCGACCGGGAACACCTCCATCATCGACTCCTGAAATATTATCATAATAACCAACCCAAAACCGTAAAAACAATCTATTTGCTCGCTCTGATGCTGGGAGCAACGGCCCTGTTCAGCACCTTTATTCCGGAAAATCTGCCCATCCTGGCTTTTGTGACCGCACTGGTGGCTTTCAGCTTGGTCATCCATCGCTTCGCCGTCATCGAACTGTGGAATTCCTCCAGATTGTTTTTTGGCAATTTTGCCTTGGCTAGGACTGGAATCATTCTGAACATCCTACATCCTCTCTGGGATCTGCTCGTGATTTCCGTCGCCTTCTATCTGGTGGCTGACCAAGATAACCTCGACATTGTTTATCTGGCGCAATGGATTGCCCCAGTCTATCTGGCACTGCTATTGTCCAAAACTTATCAGATTTTCTGGAATCATCCGGATCAGGGCGACTACTTCCGACTTTTTCGTACCCTCATGCTGGGGTTTCTGGTTTCCTGGATTCTCAATGCTATCAGCCTGAAACTCGACCTCACCGACCAAAAATTCTTCTTTGCTTTCTGCATCACCTTCACCGGCCTGGCTACCGAAAGACTAGGACTGTATTTCGTCCGTATGGAGCTAATTAAACAACATACCCTGTCACCCTTGAAAAACACCACGTCAATCAACGTCGTGCTCTTTGGCGTGGGGTTGCGCAGCAGTACATACTTGAACTACCTGCTCAATCATGTTAAAAAAGCAACGAATGAGAAAATTCTCGGGCTACTCGACCGTGACTTGACTTTCCGCTATGGATACTGCTACGGATATCAGGTGCTCGGCACCCTCGATAATCTCTGGGATATCTATCGCAAAACGCCCTTCCAGAAAATTGTCATCTGCAAAGCAGACCTATCGCCATCAGAAAAAAAACTCCTGGAAATATTCTGTACTGAAAAGGATATCATCCTGAGCATTTTTTCTTATTGCGAGACAGTAGAATTCGAACCCGAGCCACACGATAAATTATAAGTTTTCCCGCAATCGAATATTCCTATTGCTCCCCGGAGAGGGCGCCAAAGCGCTCCCGAAGGATATGTTCCCGGTTGGCACTGCGCTCTTCGAGAAGTCGTTTGAGCATATTCATTTCGGCTTCCAGGCGGTTGATCTCAATCTGCTGATGTTGTTGCGACTCCTCAAAGGTGAGTTCCAGCTGTTTTTTCAGTTCCTGTTTTTTCTGATGCAATTCGAGGACTAAAGTCGGTTGCTCCGTCGCTGTTTTTCCCAGCAGTGCGGCATTGAGTTGCTTGATCTCATTGCCCAGCTGACGCAGTTTGATTTCATTACCCAAGCGGCGCAGTTGCCATTGATATACACTCGGGCTTTCCGCCTTGGTGCGCTGTAATTCCTGATACCCATCCACCAACTGTTGCAGAAAATTCGCCGCCTGGCTGGGCAATTCCTGGCAGTTGCGTGCCCATTCCTTCAACAGTTCTGGGGCATGCTCCTGATAAAAAGCTTTCACATCCGCTGCCCGGATGCCGGGATTCTGCTGACTGTTTTCCTCCCAGAGTTTTTCCTGCGCAGCACTTTCCTTAACCGCAGAACCGCCTTTCTCTTCTTCAGCCCAAAGGCATAGCCCCCCGCAAAGCAGAAATAATATCAATCGTTTCACTGGCATCGAACGCCTCCTGATCGGTTTTCTTCACAATGTTATTCATGACAATATAATACAAGCATACCTTTTTTGTATTATAGTATCTGTCTTTTCATTCGATAGCCGGAGCCTCCCCAGAATGTGCCCGGAGCTTCCAGCTCCGGATCCGTCCCCTCTACGTTTGTAGTTTCTTCAGGCTGCGTAGCCCCGTAGGTGTTATGGAGTACGTCGGCTTGACAAAGATTGCAAAGCGGGAGCTTTGCTCCCGCACTCCATACTTCCCCGT
>JBAXYW010000086.1:0-11654 GCA_041670605.1 Lentisphaeria bacterium | reverse complement strand
TGTTCTCCCGTATATTTTACCTTATCAGCGCCGTAGTATGCTTCTCGATTTCGTTCCTTAATGATCCCTTTGAAAACCGTTTTTTGTTGCTTGCTTGAAAGGATTTTGAATTCTTTACCGAGATGCCGGGAGATATCCAGGGCACCAGCGTCGCCGAGCCAGCCTCCAAGGTAAGCATATTTTCTTTTTGCTGAGGGAGAGAAGCCGAGTTGGTTGAATTTATACAGATAGGAAAGAGTATCCTTTCCCTGATATTGCCATTCCAATCGCTTTCCGGTCGGCATTTCCAACTGGTACTGTTGTCCTTTTTTCAAGGGTTCTGCCAAGGTTAGAAAGACATAATGTGCGACATCGGCATTTGCGGTTATTCTGGGTTTTCCGGTCAGCTGGTCAGGCACTCTGCTTAACCGGGTGGAGTTCAACCAATATCCCCCCTCCGTAATTTGATTCCCCGAAATATGGTAGGCGGAATAATACTGCAAGCATCCTGCAAGGGTCGGACGGTACTCGGAAATGGTTTGTGCCATTGCAAACGTATAATGAAATTGTTTGGACCATTCTTTGCAGGTCGGATCGGCAGAAATTTTTTTCAGCTGTCCGGCGTGTTTTTCCAGCAAGCATTGCTGTAGAAATTCATCATAGATACAAACAAGGGCAAGATGCCGCTCATCCAGAAAGCGCAATTCTACCCGGCCAGTCATAGATTCCGGGGCAGCCGCTACAGGGCGCAAAAAGGCAAAAAGAAGCAATAGAATAAAAGGCCGGGAAATGCTTCGCAAAAAAGACATTTAAAATCAGCTCCGTAAGAGTCCATGTCGAAAGCGTCGCCAGGGGGGGACTGAACTGCGCAAACCAAGTTTGTGACAGAACCAGGAGCGAAAATTACGGGCATGACTGCAGGCATATCCTTGTTTGGCATAGAGTTCATCCAAAAGCTGACAAAGAGTCTGTCTTGGTTTTGCCATTTTCGCCAGCATGGCTGCGCGAATCTCTCCGGCCGGCAGCTGTCGTGCGATCATGGTTTCAACAGCCGCCGCGACGCCTTCCGGGGTATCCTCCGCTCGCAGCCAGTAAGGCTCCGGAAGCAGACATTCCCGCCCGCCGAGATTGGCCGTTGAAACAGCAGGAATGCCACTGAGCAGATATTCTGCACTGACAAACATGGCTCCCTCTTCGGCAGAAAGGCACAACCCGGTACTTGCCCGGTTGATTTCCCGGCTGATGCAGCGCGCCGGCACGTAATGCTGATGTTCCGCAAAGCTCAGAACCCGTAGAGTGGAAAGTGCAAAGTCGGCTTCCGGAATACTCCAAGTGCCTACCAGTTTCAAAGGCCTGATTAGACGAGCCAGATTATGGCGTTTGAAAGGGGTGATCCGGGCAATATAAATGGCTTTGTATTCTTTTATCAGGCTGGGAATGATCGGGTAGCGTCTCTCATCAAGAAAGGCATTTTGATGGCAATAGACGGCAGCAAGTCCCAAGTCCTTGAGCAGACATTCTTCCTGGGGAGAATTCGTCAAAAAAAGCAACTCGAGTTCCGGCAGCTGTTGTTGTACGACTTGTTTCTCTTGCTGCAGTTGTTGTGCTCGTTCCGCGGTCTCATAGTGCCAGCCCAGCTGAAAAATCGCCGTCCCAGTCGCCCGCCTGGCTAACTTTTTCCGGAAAGCCGCCAAATCCGCAAAAAAATCTTCCCAGTAGGCAAAAAATACCAAAGGCTTGCCTGTCAGCACATAGCATGGCAGGAAACAATGGTTATAGATTTTTTTCAGCTTTTGTAGCATAGCAGCCGTATTTTCAACAGCGATTAATGAGTTTTAATCAGAACATTTTTCCCCTGAGATCGATATCCCAGCGGTCCAGCAGGCGGCCCTGGTCGGTGACATAGATACAGTCATGCAGATTGATGGTCGGGTCACAGTGTGGCAAGCAGAGTTCGATGCGTTCGCCCAATGCTGGCTTTTCACCCGGGAAAAAGAGGGCTCCATGTTCATCGCCGAACCATTCGTAGCGCCATCCGGGCAGGGGCAGTCCTTGCCGGATGACTCGCGGAGGCGCAGCCGGAGTGTAGTAAAGCGCCTTCAAACCTGCATCGACCGTCACGTGATCAGAATGGTTATTACTGATAACCGTAGTGGCCAGCGAAAGGGCAGGGCAGAACTGTTCAAACAGCAGGTGCTCAGGATTTTCGACGGCGGCATATTCGGCATCCATGACACAATAAGAGCCCGCCTGGATATCGGTTAATTCGGGGATGCAGAAGTCGAAGCGGATTGTTCCGGTGCCGGTACCAGTAAAAATTTCCAAAGGGAGTCCTTCAGCGCGGAGGAGTCGGAAGACTTTTGCAGCTTTCTGCATCAGGCGTTGGCTTTCCTGGCCGCGTTGCTCGGCATTGGGGAGATGCTGTAGCTGCCCGGCATAACATTGGATGCCCCGCAACGACAGATTCGGCAAAGTAGAAATTTTCCGGGCTAAGGCGGGAGCATCGGCAAAAGACACCCCGGTACGCCCCATTTCCGGATCCAAATCCAACAGCACTGGTTGAGAAAAGTGGAATTCTCCTGCAGCTTCATTTAATTCCAGAGCATTCGCATAATTATCCACCACCACAATGCATTCCCGGGTAAATGCTGAGCATTGGCGCAACAGCGAAATTTTTGCCGGGCTGGTCACTGGAGAGGTGATCAGAATGCTCTGAAGTCCGGCTTGAGCCAGTACCAGAGCCTCCGAAACCTTGGCAGCACAAATCCCCACACAATTGCCGCATGCGAGCTGCCGTTTGGCGATCTGGCTGCATTTATGGGTTTTGGCATGCGGACGCAAGGCTTTCCCGGCTGTAGCAGCACGATCACGTAGCAACTGCAGATTGCGCTCAAAAAGCTCAAGTTCGAGAAAAAGACAGGGAGTATCCAAGTCGTTCTTGTTCATTGTGCAAAACTCCTGCATCGAAATGAGGCGAGCCGCATCTCCGTTTCCGGATTCTCCCCAGAATGTGCCCGGAGCTTCCAGCTCCGGATTCTCCCCAGAATGTGCCCGGAGCTTCCAGCTCCGGATCCGCTCCAGAATGTGCCCGGAGCTTCCAGCTCCGGATCCGCTCCCGCACCCGTCCCCGTCCCCGTCCCCGGCAGTCGCAAGCGACCGCCAGCAGAACGGCAGAGTTGTGGACGAAAATCCACCCCAGATTCGCTGGTGTTCATCCTTGTTTTTACTTTTGCAGTGCTTTATGGGCGATATCGTGGCGGAAAATTGCCCCTTCCCAGGAGATTTTTTCGACGGCGCAATACGCATTTTGGACAGCTTTTTGCAGGTCTTCTCCGAGTGCGGTGACGCCCAGGACTCTGCCACCGGCAGTGACCAGCTGTTCGTTCTGGAGGCGGGTGCCGGCATGAAAGACGAAGGCTCCATTTTTTTCTGCATCTTCAATGCCAGCGATCGGGAAGCCTTTTTGATAAGCACCAGGATAGCCTTTGGAAGCCATAACCACGCAGACTGCGGCTTTTTCAGACCATTTCAATTGAATTTGCTCCAAGCGGGCGTCTGCTGTTGCGCAAAGCACTTCCACTAGGTCGCTGTCTAAACGGGGTAGCACGGCCTGCGTTTCAGGATCCCCGAAGCGAACATTAAATTCCAGCAGTTTGGGACCTTCCGGAGTGATCATAACTCCGGCATAAATAATCCCGCGGAAATACAGCAGGTCTTTTTGTATGCCTTGTAGAAAGCGATCCAGAATTTGCGTTTGAATGATGTTCCATTGCCGGTCATCGACAACCGGGGCAGGGGAATACGCCCCCATTCCTCCGGTATTTGGACCCTGATCGCCATCCTCAGCCCGTTTATGATCCTGCGATGAGGCCAGAGGAAGAATCGTTTTGCCATCACAAAGCGCAAGAATGGAGGCTTCCTCGCCCACCAGGCATTCTTCAATCAGCACACGAAAACCGGCTTCCCCAAAGGAACCGGAAAAGCAGGCTTTGACGGCTTGTTCGGCTTCTTCAAGCGTAGTAGCCACGACAACCCCTTTGCCGGCGGCCAGACCATCGGCTTTGACGACCATCGGCATGGCTTGTGAACGCAGATACTTCAGAGCGTTTTTTTCCTCATCAAAAACGGCTGCTTTGGCGGTTGGCAAACCATGCCGCAGCATGAAATCTTTGGCAAACGATTTGCTTCCCTCCAACTGAGCCGCACGCTGATCCGGTCCGACGATCCTCAGGCCGCGGTCGGTAAAACAATCCACAATTCCCTCACAGAGCAATGCTTCTGGGCCGACCATTGTCAAATCAATCTTGTTGAGTTCGGCAAAGTTTGCCAAATCTTCCGGGGTAGAGGCCAACACCGGGATGGTCTTTTTCATGCCGGGGTTTCCCGGTGCGCAGAAGAGTTTTTCCGTATGCGGGCTTTGTGCTAATTTCCAAGCCAGGGCGTGTTCCCGTCCGCCACTGCCAATCAATAAAATATTCATAATTCCTGAAGCCAGAGGTTAGAGTTTTTTTGACGAAGCCAATTCATTTTGGATTGCTTGGGCGGCAGCAGCCGGGTCTGCAGCGGCGAGAATCGGACGGCCAACTACGATATAGCTGGCTCCTGCAGCAGCCGCCTGAGCCGGCGTCATAATCCGTTTCTGATCCCCGGCAGCAGCTCCTGCCGGACGAATTCCCGGCACAATTGTCAGGAAATCTTTTCCGCAGGCTTGCTGAATCAATTCGATTTCCTGTGCGGAGCAGACCACGCCAGCCAATCCGGCCTGTTGCGTCAAGAGAGCCAGGCGTACAACCTGTTCAGCGGGAGAGATCTTCAGGCCAATGGCAGCCAATTCCTGCTGATCCATACTGGTCAGTACGGTAACGGCAATCAGGCAGATACCAGTCTCTGCAGCCGCTTGAGCCGAAGCCTTCAACATGGTTGGTCCACCGGAAGCATGCACATTCACCAAGTCCACGCCAATCGCGGACGCAGAGCGAACCGCCTGAGCAACTGTATTGGGAATGTCATGGTATTTCAAATCCAGAAAAACTTTTTTCCCGCGTTCTTTCAAGCCGCGAATCAGTTCTGGACCAACTCGGGTGAAAAGCTGTTTGCCGACTTTATACCAGTTCACCGCTGAACCGATACGGTCGACGATCTCATAAGCCGCCGCAGCAGAATCGACATCCAGTGCGGTAATCAGCAACGTTTTTTGTTCGGACATAGATATCCTTTTTACAGAAGCGGCCTTACTGCTGTTCGACGTCCACAAGTTTTTTGAGTTGTTGAGCAGCCAGCCAGGTCGCATAAAGACAGAGGATCAAGACTTGCAGCAGACCCCAAAACAGAAAAAAACGCAGCAGCAGGCTGATCTTGCCAAAATGCCAAATCCGGAAGATGTCCTGCACCGTTTGATTGGTACCGATAAAGCGAGCCAGAATGCCGGAACCATACACTGCGCAAACCGGAATAATTTCAAAACAAAGAACCAGAAACCGTGTTTTAAGTGCCGAGAAAGCCAAGCTCGGAACCTTGCCGGCCTTTGCCAATTTTTGCATCAGCTGGCAAATTTCCAGCTGTGTCCATAATGCCATAGCAAGAGTAAGGACACAACAGAGATCAAAATAGAGGTTGCCGTTGCTGCGCAACATCCAAGTGGCAAAGGGCGAGAAGGCTGTTAAGCCGGCGGCTGCCAGCAACAGCCGAATTGGCAAAGCCCCGGAAGTTGCTTTCCAAGCTTGTTTTGGTAGAAGGCCACATGCCAGCAGCAGTATAAAACACGGCAGGCATTGCCAGTAGCTGAAAAAAAAACGGCTCTTTCCCGCCAGAATGGCGCCTACCCCAAAAACCGACGCAAAAAACAAGGCCACAGTCAGCAGCAACAGTGCCGAGAAATATTCAACCAGAAAAAAAGGTCTTTCAGACTTCAACTGAGGGGCTGAATCTATCATAATTGATCAAGAAAACGAGAGTATTGAGAACCGCTCATCAGTAGATCTAGTTCATCCTGATCGTCATACTCCATCTTGAACAGCCAATTTTTAAGAGGTGCCAAATGAATCAGATTGGGATTGTCCTGCATCTCTTTATTCAATTCCAAGACTCGTCCGGTTAAGGGAGAACGTACGTGACGGATATGACCATGAACATGAAGATGAACGCAGAAAGAATCCATTTCCAGTTCATCGCCAACCAGAGGCAGATCAATACTATCAATCACATCGAGCTCTTCGGTCAAAAAATCGGTTAAACCAATGTTGGCGGTTGACTTTTTGCTATCCGGTTGAGCCCAGACATGACGCTTACTATACACCCTGTTGTCAGGATAATCACTCATTTTTTGTTCCTTTTTTTTGCGGTTACCTGTGCGATGACGCATTGTATCTCGACTCATACAGAAAGTTGATTCCAATCAGACGCCGAACAAAATCGGCACAAACCAAAATACGCCTGTAGTAAAACTTCCGGAAAACACGTTGACAGAATAAAAAAACGGCCTGGCGTTTTCAATTTCGGATGCGGGATTATGTTATACAGTATTTGTAGTTCTGTCAAATCGTTTTCGGCTTTTTTTTGTTTTTTTTATTTTTTGCAGGAGAAAGAAAATTGCCGGGAACAAAAAATTGCATTCACGACAACTTGAGAATACGTTATTAAGACTGCCGAAATCCAAGAAGGTTGCAGGTTTTTCTGTTGAATCGCTTTTTTCGGCAAGGGAAGATGTTTTTTCTTGGCAGTAGATTTTTGTGCTTGGCACCATCGGCAGGGCTTTTTCCTGGATGGATTTTTATGGTGGGGATGACCTATGGCGAATGAACGGACCTATCTGGTACGAACGGAAAGCGGCGAAGAGTTTGGCCCAGTCGATCAGGAAACCCTGATCCGGTTGACCGAAAACGGCAAAATCACGCCGTATGCCCAAGTGCGAAGCGTACTGGTACCACGATGGGAAAAAGCGGTAAACCTGCCGTTTTTAAAGCAGCTTTTACTGGAAAAACAGGCGAAACTCGTGCTGGATAAAAAGTTGTCCCTATGGGCTCGAATCATAAACCGGGCCAGCTTCCGGGCTGAGGATAGTGTCGCAATGAACAGCCTGGTGAAAGTCCGTGCGGATACCTTCGACCGAGCCCCCATGTTTTCCCGAATTTTTGCTGGCGTCATTGACCTTTTTCTGGTCACCCTGGGCTGCCTTTTTCTGACCGGCTGTTGCTACTTGCTTCTTAAACAGGAAATTCTCACTCCGGACAACGCAGCGTATATCCTGCTGCTTTTGTGCTGGCTCTGGATGAACTTCTATTACATCTTTATGATCAGCGTGAAAACACAAACACTAGGACAAAAATTCTGGGGAATTTTTCTGGTGCGTAATAATGCCCTCAAATTTTTCGCCGGCAGGGCATTTTTTTATACGATCTTCATGCTGTTCTTCGGTTTTTTTACGCCATTGCATATCTTGTTGTCACCCAGTAAGCGTAGCTGGCAGGAAATCTTGACCGGCACCAAAATGGTTAAAACCAAATTGGCGGATAATTCCAGAATCCGCTAAACCGGGTTGACTTGGCTTGACATTCTTTCGCTTGTATTTAAAATAAAAAACGTGTCTATTTCTCAGCCAACACCTCCGATTGACAGCAGACGTTCCTTTCCGTTCTGCCTTGCCCACCACATTTTTTTGGAATTCCTTCTGCCCTTGTGTTGTGCATTGCTGGCTTTTTCGTTGCTGTTTCTGCTCAATGATGTGTTTGATGATGTTTCCGATTTCACCAGCAAGGGGGTGCCAGGGAAAGTCATCATCGGGTATTTTCTTTGCAAATTACCCTTGAATTTGGTGCATGTCGTTCCTGTTTCGGTTTTGCTTGCCACCAGTTTTATGACCGTTACGTTAGGAAAAAACAATGAGTTACACGCGATGCGTTCCGCTGGCTTATCGTTGGCAGTCTGTGCGCTTCCCGTTTGGTTGACCGCTTTTTTACTTAGCCTGACGGTCTGGGGAATTTCCGAAAAGGTCGGCCCGGCCTGCCAGAACACGATCCGCAAAATTCAACAGGATTGGCTGGAAAATCAAAACGAAAATCAGCAGGCTCAATTGCTCTTCAATTTTCCGGACGAAAAGCGGGCTTGGTTCTTTAATACCTTCCATGCAGAAGGCAAATCCAGGGGAATTGTTGTGCGTCAGTCCAACCCGGATGGCAGCACTGCTTGGGTGCTGTCCTGCCAGGAAGCGGAATACCAGCAGCAGAAATGGCTATTCCGGCAGGGAGAAATCTATCACTTCACACTCGATGCAGAACAAAAACCGCAACGCAGATTGGCTGAAAAATTTTTATTTCGTGAGGAATCTTTTCCGGAGAATCCGCAGCAAATTCTTGATCAGAGCAAGCCCGTGGAGACCTTGAATATTACGGATATTCGAACGATTTTGAATAGTGGCTTGCTGAACAGCGTCAAAACGCGCAAACGCTTGCAATCCATGCTCTGGCATCGTCTGACTTTTCCCCTTGCTAGTCTGGTGGGAGCCCTGTTTGGCTTTGCCTTCTCGCTAAGCAGCGGACGAAGCGGTTATATGAAAGGCTTTGCTTCGGCAGTGGGGATACTGGTTCTGTTTTTTATTCTCGGGCAAGTTTTTCTGGTATTGGGTAAAAATGCTTGGGTCCCTCCCTTTCTGGCAGGCGCTTTTTTCCCTCTGCTCTTTTTTGCTGCCGGCTTAACCCTGGTCTATCAACGTCAGTGAAGTGATGTCTATTTCCGAACAAGAACAACAGAAAATCGAAGCGGCCATCCCCGGTCGAAAGCGACGTTTTTCCCGTTTTCGTATCAGTTTGTGGTGTTTGGAAGCCGTTGTTCTGTTGGCTTGCTTGGAGCATTTTCTGCTTCGGCCTTGGTTGCAGACACGAAGCGAAAAGCCCCACGTTGTTACTGTGCAAATTCCGGTCAACCGTGGTACTGTGATCCGTCCTTTGGCCGAAGAGGCTTTATTACCAGCCAGCTTGCAGGAAAGTTTTCCTGCGTATTATCCGCCGAAGGAAAGTCTGACGCCGGAAGGCGAAGTGATGTTAGCGAAGCAGAAAATGCTGTCAGCGGATTTGCATTTGCCGTTGCAGGTTATCAACAGTATCGGCATGAAATTCCGTCTGATTCCTAATGGAAACGTACTGATCGGCAGTCCGGAAAATGAAGCAGGGCATTCACCCGTGGAAACACAGCATTATCGTGAATTTCCAAAGCCCTTCTATTTGGGCATGTATGAAGTTACTCAGGCGGAATGGGAAAGCATTATGGGAAAAGAAAACAACCCCTCCCATTTTCGCGGAGCGCGCCAGCCGGTCGAAGAAGTCTCCTGGTATGATTGCCAGGAATTCATCCTGAAATTATGCGCACTGGAAAAACTGCCGGAACGTGCTTACCAATTGCCCAGCGAAACCGAATGGGAATACGCCTGCCGCGCCGGAACAACAACCGCATATTGCTTTGGAAATTCCCCAACAAAACTCGGCTTGTGGGCCGATTTTGCTGATAATAATTATAAACGCCCGGCAAAAGTCGGCAGCAAAATGCCAAATGCCCTCGGACTTTTTGATATGCATGGAAATCTTTGGGAATGGTGCCGAGATAAATTCCAAAACTACCCCGGCGATTTTACCCCGGAAAGCGAAGTCCATACTTGGCGAAATATCCGCGGCGGAAACTGGTATGTCGATGCAACGTCCTGCCGCTCAGCAAATCGCTGCCGACTGCCCGGTAAAACCATTGGCAATATGCTGGGGTTCCGAATCAAACGCAATATCGATCTGCAGCCGCTGCAAAGCGCAAAAGAAAACACAGACGAGTAATAACGGCCACAAGATCTTACTCGGAGTGGCGTTTCCCCGAAGGAACTCCTCAAAGTCTGGATTGCCAAAAAGCGCAAAGAAGCCCGGCAGATCAACAACTATCCATCCGCCCCGGAATTCGTCAGCTATTACGATCTGTCATTTTCTGCTCGCTTTGGTCTGCCGGTTTAATATTTGATATCCGGTTGAACCGGATCATACCGGGGATGCGGAACCTTTGGCACCCGCATTCCCCCGGTACGGTAAATCGAGGGCGCCCGGTCACATTCAAAGACCAGCACCGGAGCTAATTCTTTTTCCAGACCGGGGGGCAGATTGATGCTGACCCGGTCTTCCGACTGTACAAAGTCTAAGCGGCCAAAACGTCCGCAACGGACTTCTCTGACCTTCATTTCCAGACCGGTCAGCACAGCCTGAGAGCCGGGACAATAGAAAAGCAACCAATACAACCGCTGCCCCTTGGCATAGAGTGGACCAGCAGCATCCCAGTCCCCGTTTTCGCCAGATTGTCGCAAGCCCGGAGAGAAGGGCATCACCTGTACACCCTGTAGCAATTCCTCGCCGCCATTCCTCAGCCAAGAGCCAACTTGGCTTATAATTTCTATCGATTCGGCAGGAATTGAGCCATCGCCGCGAGGTCCGATATTGAGCAACAGATTCCCTTTTCCAAGAGAGCAGGTCAATAACATTTTGATCACTTCTCGCGGGCTCTTCCAGTCGTTATCATGTGCATGGTAGCCCCAGTGCTGATTGAGCGTCATGCAGGCTTCCCAGGGATGCCAAGGATCTGGCGCGGTGAGATGGCCTTCCGGCGTGCGAAAATCACCCGGCAACCCATTGCGACCGTTGAACAGTAAGTTCGGCTGCTCTTGCCGCAATTGCTGATTCATCCGTTCAGCCTGCCAGCCTTCTGCCGAAAAAGGCCACCAGCCATCATACCAGAAAATATCAATTGGCGTGAAAAGGCGTAGCAGTTCCTGCAAACGGGCGAAGGTTTGCTCAATAAATATTTGATACGCCGCAGGATCTTCCAGTGCGGCCACGGCATCAGGCTGATCATACCAGTTGTTCAAACTGTGGTACAAGCCCAGTTTTAAGCCATGGGCACGTGCCGACTCTACCAGCTCCCGAACCAAGTCTCGTTCACAATACTGCCAGGAATTGAAATCCGAGAGTGCACTCCGGTACAAGCGGAAGCCCTCGTGATGCATTGTGGTGAAGACCAGATACTTCATTCCACCGGCAAGAGCTAGACGACAAATCTCATCTGCCGCAAAGGCCGAGGGCTGAAAACGTAAAGCAATTTCTCGAAGTTGAAGCGGAGTGATTTTTTCCCGGTTCATGACCCATTCGCCACGCGCCAGTTGACTGTATAGGCCATAATGAACAAACAACCCGTAGCGCAAATCCGAAAATTCCAGCAAATCCATTGGCGGTAAATCCTTTCTGATTTCAACAGAAGCCCCTGAGCGCATCGTCAATCCGGCGGACGCAGAATGATGCCGGCGAAATGTCTCCTTGTTAATTTTTACTCTGCTACAGAATTACTATAAGACTCTATTTTGCATCTGCTGACCCGCACCGGATAAACTTCACCCAAGCATAAGGCAAATGGTAAATCGCCACTATTTTCCACAGCCATCCCATAGGCTTCAAAACCGGCATTTTCAGTTTGATTCTTCTCCTTAATGAAACGCACATGGAATTAGCTAATGTTCCTGAAACTTTGTCCCTGTCTCTTTTTAATTAGACCCCGTCCAAAAAGGTTTTCCGGGAGATTTTATCCGCAGATTTTTTGTTAAACAGAGCCCCTACGCGGCACATTTCCGAGTTTGTGGAAAAAATTCTGCAGCAACTTATGCA
>JBAXYW010000085.1:0-11660 GCA_041670605.1 Lentisphaeria bacterium | reverse complement strand
TTCGTATTCCAGATGTTCCATCGTTGTCTTTCCTGCTTACCAGTTTCGGAAGCGTGCCGGTGGGGCATACAAAGCGCCGGACCAGCGTACCAAATCTTTGATTGTTCGAGCTGCCAACAGATCACGACTGGCCTCACTCTTGCGGATGCCCAGATCTTCAGGACGTTGAATGATCCCACGATCACGAAGATTTTCAACGGCTTGACGGTCGCGAGCCAAACCCATTGGAGTAAAGCCGGCGATGCCGCGGATCGCCTGTTCGCGTTCTTCCAGCGAACAGCACAGCAGCAGGTGGGCAATTCCCTCTTCCGTGACAATATGGGTAACATCATCGCCATAGATCATGATCGGAGGCAGCGCAAAACCAGCTTTCTGCTGCAATTCCCAGGCATCGAGTTTCTCCACAAACGTGGGTTCCATCTTGCCATGGAATGTCTCCACCAGCTGCACAACCAGACGGCGCCCGCGCGGTGGCCCGGCCTGTCCCGCATACGCTTCTTCGCCGGCTTTCAGCCAAGCGGGGGAGCAATGCCGGCGCCCGCGCGGATCACAACCGAAATTTGGGGCACCTCCGAAGCCGGCGATCCGGTCTGCGGTCGCCGTGGAGCTATTGCCTTGGGAATCAATTTGTAGACTGGCTCCGATAAACATATCGGTGGCATAATGCCCGCACATCTGTCCAAACGCACGATTGGAGCGCATACTGCCATCACGACCAACCGGAAAGATATCCGGGCGGGCGGCAATATATCGATTCATGCCCAATTCGCTGCCAACCGTATAAATTGTTTTGACAAACCCTTCTTCAATGGCAGGAATCATCGTCGGATGTGGATTGAGCAGCCAATGCAGACAGGCCTTGCCTTTCAAACCCAGCTGTTCGCCATAAGTCGGAAGCAGCAATTCGATGGCTGCGGTATTAAAGCCGACGCCATGATTCAGCGACTTCGGCAGATATTTGGCATAAATCCCTTTCATGGCCAACATTGCAGTCAGGATCATCGTTTCAGTGATCTGCGCCGGATCGCGGGTGAACAAGGGTTCCAGAAAAAAGGGTTTGGGGCTTTCACAGACAAAATCCACCCAATCCCCAGGGATGTCGACGCGTGGGACTTTATCGACGAGTTTATTCACCTGAGCGATAACGATGCCACTTTTGAATGCCGTCGCTTCGGCCACCACGGGTGTATCCTCGGTGTTATCTCCGGTATAAAGATTTCCATCGCGATCCGCCATTTCCGCAGCCAGACAACAAGCATTGGGGCACAGGTCGGTAAAATATCGGCTGTAGAGTTCGAGGTACGTATGAATATTGCCAATGTTGATTTTGCCGCTCATCGCCAATTTCGCCATGCGCAGTCCCTGCGGCCCGGAATAAGAAAAATCGACCTGTTTGGCAATGCCTTTTTCAAAGACATCCAGCTGATCGGCAAGCGCAATCGTCGACAGCACAAGGTGCAGATCATGTACTTGCGCGGGGTTGACTTTAGCTAAACAGCGGCTGAGAAAATCCGCCTGCTTCTGGTTATCGCCTTCTAGGCAAAGAATATCCCCGCTTTCCAAGACGGCTTCCAACAGAGAGACCATCTTTTCCGCAACGACGATTTTACCGTTGGCGAGCGGCGCCGCCCGTTCCAGCCGCTTTCGACGGCTGCTGACTCTGATATCTGCCTGCATGAAAATTCATCCTTGTCGCGTAGTGAAATCTTCTGAACTGTGAGTTTTTTAGAATACATGATCTTCAGCCACATGTCAAATCAACAAGAACAAAAATCCAGAAGAGCGGGAGAGCGGAACACGAACAAACACGAACAAACACGAACAAACATGGACGAACTTGGGGTGGCCTATCGTCCACAACCTAAACTATAGGGCAGCAACAATTTCGAAACAGGCAGAAAATCCTACGCCAGAGGCGCGTAACCATGCCCCCCCAGGCTTTTAGCCTGGGGAAGGCTCTCTCAAGACCAAGTGCCTCGGAGAGGCACTACAGGGAGCGGGAATGGAAATGGATGGTGGAACTTGCAAATAGTCGCCGGGAATATTATCTTTTCGAGTTGCCAGATTGCTAAAATTTTCGATCATCGGGTGAACCCTTTGTTATCCGTACTTTTCTCCAGACTTTATGATGTTTATTCTTTATAATCTTTTCTTTCCCCTGCTGTTTCTTTTCTATCTGCCTTATTACCTGATTCATATCTTCCGGCGTGGGGGACTTTCCCGGGATTACTGGGAACGTTTCGGGATTTTCAGTGCTGACAAAAAGGCTCGTTTACGAAGTTTGCAGAATCCTGTTTGGATTCATGCGGTCAGTGTTGGGGAAACGGTGGCGGCCATTACCTTTGTCAAGTTTTGGCTGCAACGTCATCCCGGTGACACAATTGTTTTTTCCTGCGGGACTGCCACCGGGTTTACCACCGCTGCCCAGAAAATGCCCGCAGAAGTGGTTCGCATCTACTGCCCAATTGATTTCTTCTGGGCTGTCCGCAAAACCTTGAATCTGATCCGCCCAAAACTATTGCTGATTTTTGAAGTCGAAATCTGGCCCAACCTGATTCTGCAGGCTGCCAAACGCGGCAGCAAAGTCGCTTTAATCAATGGACGGATGTCGGATCGCTCCAGTCAAGGATACGCCCGCTGGCAGTGGATTTTCCGCCCGATTTTTCAGGCCTTCAGCAGTATTTGCCTGCAAACTCCGGAAGATGCCGAACGGGTACAGCGGGTACTCGGCAAAGATTCCCGCATCAGCGTTTGCGGCACGATGAAATTTGACCAGATCCCGGATTGCAACAGCGCTGATAAACACCAGGAGTTGCAAGCCTGTTTTGGCAATTCACCGCACATTCTCTTTACTGCCGGCAGCACACATTCCGGCGAAGAGGAGCTGGTCTGCTCTGTTTACCGGCAGCTGAAAGCGGAACATCCGGAGCTGAAAATGGTTCTGGTACCCCGCCATCAGGAACGGGCTGCTGCAGTGGAAAATGTACTGCGCGAACATCAGCTCAGCTGGCGCCTGCTACGCCCGCAACCGGGACAAACGCCAGTTCCAGGACCGGTGGATGTCCTGCTGGTCAATACAACCGGCGAACTAATGAATTTCTACGCTGCCTCCGATATCACGTTCGTTGGCAAAAGCCTGGCTGGACAAACCGGAGGCCATAACATCATCGAACCGGCCATCTTCGGCAAAGCAATCCTGTACGGCAGCCATATGGAAAACTTCCGCGCCGTAGCAGAAATTTTCCAGAAACATCAGGCCGCTCTGGAATTGACGAGTGACGAGGAACTGCTGCCGGTATTACGCAAACTCATTCAAGAGTCTGGCCTGCGTGAAGAACTGGGGCGCAAAGCCCGGCAAGTCGTGGATCAATACCGCGGCAGCATTGCCAGAACTCTGGATATCCTCGACCAGCTCTGAAAACGCCAGGCAGTGCCATCAGCAAAGCATACAACATGAACTTATCTGAACTGCCGATCTATGAGATCGCGGAGCCCTTTCGCGAATCCCTGCTGCAGCAAAATAAGCTGTTAATCAGCGCACCGACCGGCTCGGGAAAATCGACGCAGATTCCGCAATGGCTCTTGGATCGTATTCCCGACCAGAGCCGAATTTTGGTGTTACAACCCCGTCGCCTGGCCGCCCGCATGCTGGCCGAACGCGTCGCCTGGGAACGAGGCGAAAAGCTGGGAGAAACGGTGGGTTTCCAGACCCGCTATGAAAGCGCTTGCCAGCGCAATACCAGGATCCTTTTCATCACCGAGGGCATTTTGGCCCGCATGCTGGTTTCCACTCCAAGTCTGCCCGGCATTTCGGCGATTATTTTTGATGAATTTCACGAACGTAGTCTGAATATCGATCTGGCCCTGGCGATGTCCTGCCACAGCCAGAATACGCTACGAGCGGATTTGCGCCTGATCGTCATGTCGGCTACGATGGATGCCGCCGTATTGCAGAAATATCTGCGGAATTGTCCGCATCTTCATGCCTCGGGGAAGCTCTATCCAGTCAGTATTCAGTATCGCAGCCGAGGCGCTGCCAGAAATCACTATCAGGCCGCTGCCGGTGCATTGCGCGAGCTGCTACAGAGCAGCAGTGCGGGTGATGTCTTGATTTTCATGCCGGGAGGCGCCGAAATCCGACATTGCGCCGAGGCCATCCGTCAGCTGTCCTCACCGGAACTGTTGCAGATTCTTCCGCTCTATGGAGCATTGTCGCCGGATGAGCAGCGAAAAGTCATGCTGCCCTGCCCCCGGCGTAAAATCATTATCGCCACAAATATCGCCGAGACCTCACTGACCATTCCCGGAGTTCGCCATGTTATCGACAGCGGGTTAGTTCGCAGCAGCCGTTTTGATGCAGTGCGCCAAGTCAGCATCCTAGAAACCATTCCCATTGCCCGAGACTCCGCAGAACAACGGGCCGGGCGAGCCGGGCGGGAAGCCCCGGGAAGCTGCTGGCGCCTCTGGAGTGAACTGGAACAAAGCGCCAAGCCCGCCCGCAGCATCCCGGAAATTCAGCGTTGCGATCTGGCGGACGCCTTACTGACCGTTACCGCCTTTGGCTTTCCGAACCAAGCGGAATTCCCCTGGTTCGAAGTTCCACCTGAAAAGAATTTCAAAGCCGGGAAGCTTCTACTGGAACAGCTTGGGATTTTAGACAAACAACATGGTGGTTTGACAACGCTGGGAGCCACGATCCAACGGTTCCCGGTGCATCCCCGATTGGCTCTGCTGCTCTGGCATGGACAAAATGAAAATTGCCCCTGGCAGGCCGCTTTCGCCGCCGCAGTCCTGTCAGAACGCCCCCTGATTACCGGCGCCAGCAGCGATCGGGCGACCATGCGCCAACATCGACAGGAACTGAAAAACAACGACAAGGATCTGCCACAATCAGATTTTATAGCTTATCTCAATATGCTTGAAGAAGCCCGGAAAAGCAACTTTTCCATGACGGCCTGCCAAAGTTTGGGACTGAATACCGGCGCCGCCCGGGATGTCTTCAGGGCAGCCAATGACTTTTATGACTTGTTGGCACAATCCACCCCCATAGCTCCAGCGCAAAGCGAAGTGAATTTTCTGAAAATTTTGTTGCGGGTTTTTCCGGATCGTTTGGCTCGCCGTTTGGATAAGGGAACGCTGATCTGCGAATTGCAAGGACGTAGACGCGCCGAACTGGCGCGCACCAGCCTGGCAAGGGAGGAAACACTTTTTCTGGCTGGCGAAATCCGGGAAGTCCCGGCAAAGGGAGTGCAGGCCGTCAAGCTCGAACTCTCCCTGGCCAGCGGAATCCGGGAAGAATGGCTCTGGGATATTTTTCCGGATGAATTCAGGGACGAGGAAGAAACGTTCTGGGACTCCGTTAAGCAACAGGTATTGCGGCGGCGGCGCTTGAGTTGCTTAGATCTCACGCTGGAAGAATCCGTACGTAATGACGCGAATCCCGAGCAGGCTGCCAGCATTCTGGCTGCTCAGTTGAGTAGCAATAACATGCATTTGCAAGGCTGGGATGAGAGTGTTGAAGCCTGGATCGCCCGCGTACGCTGGTTGGCTGAACACTTTCCGGAAAAGAAGCTCCCGCAATATACTGAGGAAGACCGTTCCCGGATCCATCTCGCCCTATGCCAAGGGGAATACACCTACAAGGCTGTGCGTTTCAAAGCCTGCCTTCCCTTTGTCAAGGGGATTCTCTCCCCAGAACAAAGCGCTTTTGTCGAACAGATGGCGCCCACACATCTGCCCTTGCCGAAGGGGCGCCGTCTGCGCATCGAATACATCCCCGGACAGCCTCCAAGAGGCCGCGCCAGAATACAGGAGCTTTTTGATTTCAAGGAAAAAGCCGCCGTTGCAAAAGGGCAGATTCCAATCCTGTTGGATATCCTGGCGCCAAATATGCGCACCGTGCAGATTACCGATGACCTGCCCCGTTTCTGGGAAGTCCATTATCCAGCCCTGCGCTCCGCCCTGGCTCGCCGCTACCCAAAACACGAATGGCGGTAAACACACTCGGGTGGACTATCGTCGACAAGCTTTGCAAATTGCAAGTTGTTGGGAGAGCTTGTCCATCCTGTCCGTTTAAAAATCACACACAAATTCTATACTGGCGGGAAGTTGGCGACGCAGTTCCGTCAGCAAAAGGACGCAAAGCAGCCGTAAGTCTAGGCAAGCCCTCTCCATGGAAGGCGATGTGGGTAGCATGGCGGCAAGGGTCGCGCAGGGCGGTTGAAATGGATCAGCGGGACTTACCGCAACTCAGTCGCATAGGTGCCATTGCGTAATCAGTCCGCAGATACCAGCATCGGTTTGATATTCCAGATGCCGATCCTCAATCTGCCCATCCCGCACCAGTTTTTCCAGCAGACGATGGCCGGCTGTGGCGCGTCGCCCCAGATTGCTGAATGGGTAGCACGGTTTTATTGCCTGATCGACAATATGCGCCAGCAAAGACCAGGGATGTTCGGCAAGATACGCAAGAAAAGGCTTTTCCAGGCCAGACGGGGGTTCTTCGATCGGCTGATAGCGTGCTGACAGAGATTGCAAAATACGCAGGCCACTGACTTGCACAGAAGCGATCACGTTGCCTGGCAACTCCTCCACATGGGTCACACGCTCCGGAAACGCCAGAGCTGAGGATGCCAGAAAGACTTCTCCGGGCGCATAGCCGATCAAGCAGCGTTGGTTGACATTAGCCAGCCAAAGCGTGTCCGGACAGTCCTGGAACAGGGAGACATAAACCGCTTCTGAAGGTAAATCGGCGTGTGCCGCCAATGCCTGCTGATGATCCCTTGACTGGGAGTAGGCGTATGCCACTGCCTCGGCATGCACATCGCTGCTGTGCACCTCTGATCCGTCTGCCAGCACAGGATGGCGCCCATTGATTTTCGGGACTGCACTGCTGAAACTGCAACCTGCCGACAAAAGGCGGTTGCCGATGGCTTCCACGGTACCACGCTCTCCCCCAAAGATACCCTGGGAGCCTTGGGCAATCAGGGCAAGCTGTCCATCAGAACTGACAAAAGGATGTCCCCAACGCGCGTCACCGCCGCTGTCCGTACGACTGTGTGCAAGGCCGATCTGCCCAGGAAAATCCGCCAGTCTGAATTGTTCCAGCCAATACCGGGAATATCCAGTTGTTTTGGCATGACGCAACTTCCCATCACCGCCAAGAACTGCCAGACCGGTGTAAAAGCCGCTCCAGATTCCCTCGATACGCTGCAACATGCCCAAAGATTCGGCGGCGGCTTTACGAGGCCCGATATAACCAGTCCATACACACATTGGAATTTTCGCCTTGAGGTTACTGTGCTTTCTGGTGTAAGATTTTGCCTTTGCGGATTTCGTTGAGTTCCTGACAGACGAGGATAAAGCCGATCGTATCTTCCTGCCACACTTCATGCATATTGCTGTTGGCATTGCCGCCAGGATTAGAAGAGATATTCAGCGTCGGAAAATCTGCCGGGGAATCGTCTCTGGCCGACATTCCGCGAATGACTGCACCGGGAATCACCCCATCGCCGTGCCCCTCGCAGTATCGCAGAGTTGTGGACGTTGCAGCGAATTTCCAGCCATTGCCAATCAGCATTGAAGTACCCTTTGGGTTGCGTCCGACAATCCACTGCGCAGAAGCGTCGGCGAGGCTCAGATAACGGGAATCGCCAAAAAGTCGAAAAGCCCGGGCAGCCAGATAACCAATACGCGCGACTCCAACATTGGCCCCGGCATGGTCTTCCTGATACGGTTCTTTGGAAGAGAAACCAAAGCGCAAGCCGGCACCGGGGAAAAGATGACTGACAACGCCAAATTCGTTGTCAAGCGAGCGGGCGTAAAGCGCCTGATCAACAAATTCCTGAAGGACACGTTTGACCTCCGGCAGCAATGGGCTTTGCGAGTAGTAACGAGCATAGTCGAAAAGGGTCACCGCCAGGCTGTAGAACGACCATTTGCGAATGGAGGAGACCAGTAGGTGTTCTTTTGCGACGTTGTAAAGCTTGCTGTCGAAGACCCTGATGATCTCACTGGCGTAATGGTCGGCATCCTTGCGGTATTGTTCATTCCCGGTGAGCAGATGCAGATGCATGGCAATTTTGCCGAGCTCATTATCGCCACGAGTAACCCGCATCACAGGATCATTGGCCCATTCTGACTGACGAGCCTGACGCTGTACATAATCCTCGGCCATGATCTTGGTGATTTGCTCTGAAACTGCTGCGTCATAGGGCCGGATAACGAGTGCAAATTTCGACAGACCGGAGGTCATCCATTGCAGGCTGGGCGGATAGGTAGCAAAGCGGTCATCTGGCGTATTCGGAAGATTGTCAGTCCAGTTAGCCGGATCAAGTTTGTGAACCGATTTGGTGCGGAAATTGCCAACATCGACATTCCGGATCCAGTTGGCATTGGAGACATTGTTGACTCCAAACGAGTAGAATTTCCCATCGCCGACATAACATTTGTTAATCTGCCGGTCGACTTCATGCCAGGCCAAGGCAAGGATGTCGGGATATTTTTCCTGAAGTTTGCGAGCAGCATATCCGGTATTTTCGAAGAATTCCACCAGACCGTAGATGGACATGTCATTGGTAGCCTGTTTGGAAGGATCGCCGGCGTCCTGCCAGCCACCGGCCAGATCGTGATGCCCGACGATCTTGCCGGTATTGCGGTCAATAAGAATCGCATCATCGAGAAAATTTGCCTTATGCCAACCCGAGACCTCCACACCCTGACGTTGGACATAATAAAAATTGCTGGCCATCAATGCCTGCTTCAGATAGAGCCCATCCTCTATGCTGAATTCAGCAGAGGTGAAATTCTGCCCGCCGGCTTCAATTACCAGCGTGTATTTCCCCGGTGTCTCCAGATTGCTCAGATCCGCATGGAAGGCATCGCCTTTCCAGCGAGAGGCTCCGTAGTGGCTCAACTTGCCGCTGTGAACGATCCGGCCATTTGATTTCACGGTGAATTGTCCATCGGTCGGCAATCGGCTCCAGATCACGACCTTCTTTTCAGCATTGGCATCGAAGCCTGGTTGCGGCAGCAGGAAGTCGACGCTGCTGATGCCAAAGCCATCGAATTCAAAGTCATCACAATAGAGCGTGCCAGTATTTCCGGAGGAAATCAGCTCAAATTCGCAGTTCACCGCACCCGCCGGCGGCAGCGCTTTCAGGGTGATTTGTGTCCAGTCAGCAGTCGGGGTGAAATCAAGCCGGCTTTCACCGCCGAATTTGATTTGTCCCCAGCCGCCACGAGCTTCCGTATCGAGCAGATACCAGACAACCCGCAATGCTTGTGAGCCGGTGGTTTTCTCTCCTTTGACCCATGCGCGCCATTCGTATTGAAGGGTGCTGTCAATCACCGGACGAATCCCCGGCGAAAGCGTGAAATCCTTCGTAGTTCCGCTGATTTTCAGGGAATGCTTCCCACTATGTGGGTTTTCGACAATCGAAGCAGTCCCGCTGCCGGAAGTCGTAATCCAGTTGAATGGTGCAATGATGCCATTCTGCAAGGTGCCGTATTCAAAACCGGGGTTGGGCAGGAGGTTCATCTTCTCAAAAACCCTCAGAGTGTCTGCTGGCGGTGCAAAGCGCTCCAGAATGACTTGCTGCAGTTCCTGTTCCCGCTGCCAGATTGTCAGGCTACCGGCATCCGCAGCAAGTTCAGGCAGTCCCAACGCAACGGATTCACGGTTCACTACCGGAATGCGCAATGACTGCCAGTCGGAGATTGTCATTCCCACCAATTCGATTTCGCCACAACCCTTCGGATCCGCAAAACCGTCACCCATCATTGGAGCCCAGCTGGACAGCTGGCCGACGTTTTTTTGATTCCGGCAGAAATTTGCTCTGAACTTTCCGGGCTGGTCTGGCCAGGCAGTAAGCAATTTGGCCAGCGGCACGGTAAATTCGACTTGCCATCCATCCGGTAATACGCTCGCTTTGATATTCCAGGCTGGCTTCCAAGTCTGGTCACGGCCAGCCGGAGCGATAATTTCGCTGAAGATGGTGCCATTCGGATTGACAATGATATGCTGGATGCGCAAGGCATCGCGGTTGCCATCAAGAACCAGTTCGATCCCGTCTCCATCCCAGGGTTTGCCATCATTGGCGAAGATGGCATTGGGATCCTGGAACACCTTGTATTGCAGGAAAAGGTGTTGCCCGTTATGACGAGCCTTGACAGTGGCAGAGGAAAGGGCAGGGCCACCGCCGCGAATGACAAAAGCCTCTGTTTCGGCCGGGGTATCGCCGCGAGGCACAACCAAACTGCGTCTTACCGGCGGAAATTGCGCTCTGCCCAAGATCTTGTCTGCAAGAAGTTTGCCATTGCCGCTAACCCGATGCCGGCGTGGTTCGGGAATATACTCAAAGTCCTGAG
This sequence comes from Lentisphaeria bacterium, assembly GCA_041670605.1. Classification (GTDB taxonomy): domain Bacteria; phylum Verrucomicrobiota; class Lentisphaeria; order Oligosphaerales; family Oligosphaeraceae; genus JAQVUB01. Next base: position 1,292 of record JBAXYW010000085.1, on the reverse strand, counting down.
TCAGCACCAATACATCGACATAGGGGTCGTCACCAACTGCCTGAAGCTCAACTTTAACTTTTCCGGCCGGCAAAGCAATACGCCGCACATCCCAGCCGTAGGCGCTACCCAAATCGGCCGTGAAAAGCTGTTTTTCGTTATTGAAAGCAACCGAGAAATAACGCAGTTTTTTGGCGTTGGCCTCGCCCATGCGTGACGCCCAGCTTTGCCAGTTGGAACAGTAACGCGTCCAAAGATAATACAAGCCTTCCTGCGGAATATCAAGGGTGGTGGAAAGCCGTTGCCATTTTCCGCAGAGGCCTCGCCCTGAAAAATACTCCCCGGAGCTGAGCCTGCTCCGCCCCTGAAAATCTTCCACCTCCAGGCGGATTTCAGCTGCGCAGAGAACGAACGCGGATAACAGAACAAATATACAAGACTTGAACATATTTCTCCCTATTAACGACGGAACCAGATGTTGACTTTGAATCTTTCAAGCGGACTGCCAGGAATCAGATATAGGTTTTTGCTGTCACTGCCAACTGCTTTGACGCCGCTTACGTGCTGGTCGATCCAGAGGACATTGCAAATATCGCCGTGGCGATTCCATGCCCGGCTTGCATCGGAAGTGGGAGCGATGCCGGCGGACATAATGATATAGCCATTGTTCGTGTCAATGGTACCGGAGTCGGCAGCCATCACTGCAGTTGATGGTTTGCGCCATTCGGAAAAGCGCCAGAGTGATTTAGTGTTGCTCAGTGAATCAGCATAAGTCATGTGCCGGCTGGTCTGCGGCAGGCCATAGGTCAGGCCGTAATACCAGTCGGTCTAGCGCGAGCGGGTGGAATTCAGACGCACCGGACAGAAAAATTCATTTTCAGCAATGCCTTTGGAATTATATCGCACATTGGTGTAATTCAGCCAGGACAGCATGTTTGCCCATGAGCAGCTGGCGGTGGTTGAACCCAGAGCCTGACCGCCGTTGGCAACGATATACGCCTGTAAATTCGCGGATGAACCGGTGATCTGCGCCATATTGTATGGAAGAATATAATCATTGTAGTCATCGCTGTAGCTTGCGAGATGAAAACCGATTTGTTTCAGGTTGGCCACGCATTTCGTGGATTGCGCGGCCATTCTGGCCTTCTGTAATGCCGGCAGCAGCATCGAAGCCAGAATGGCTATGATGGCTATTACCACGGTTCTATATTTTTTTTTATTTGTAATTAAACATATAAAGACTATATTGTATAAATTTACGGTAAATCATAGTTAATAAAGAAACGGGCAAATATCCATGAATGCAGTCATTT
>JBAXYW010000084.1:0-11739 GCA_041670605.1 Lentisphaeria bacterium | reverse complement strand
GCCACCCCAGGACGGCTGATCGATTACCTGAACCAGAGTATCGTTGATTTCTCCCTACTGAAGTTTTTAATTATTGATGAAGCGGACCGAATGCTCGACATGGGCTTTATTCCGGATGTCAAACGAATCATCGGCCAGACCCCACGCCCTTCGGAACGACAAACCATGCTTTTCAGTGCCACCCTCTCACATGATATCATGAACTTGGCCAGCCGCTGGATGCGACCAAACCCGGAAATTTTGGAAACCGAGCCGGAACATATCATTGCAGCCGGCATCCAAGAAACGGTTTATGCTTGTACCAGCCGAGAAAAACTTCCCATTATCCTCTGGCTGCTTAGCAACGAAGACTGTGGTCGGGTACTGATTTTCCGCAACCGACGTTGCGATGTTGAGGAACTGCACAACAAATTGCAACGCTATGGCATCGCCTCGGAAATGCTTTCTGGGGATGTCGACCAGAAAAAACGTCTGCGAATTCTGGAAGCATTCCGAAATGGAACCATCAAAGTCATTGTCGCCACCGATGTCGCAGGGCGGGGAATTCATATTGATGACATTACTCACGTATTCAACTATGATCTCCCCTATGATGCCGAGGATTATGTGCATCGAATCGGAAGAACCGCCCGGGCCGGGCACCAGGGGCGAGCCATCAGCTTTGCCGGAGAAGACTGCGCCTTTGTTATTCCGGAAATCGAGACCTATATTGGACGCCCCCTGCAAATCACACAGCCGGAAGAAAAAATGTTGGTCTTGCCGATGGCAATTCCAATGGAACAACGCCTTTCCCCCACGGTCAGCAGTCGCTCGCGTGCACCAAGGAGTGCGCGCCCTTCCCGCGACAGCCGCCCGCAGGGCAACCGGGTGCACAGAAGTGGCCCGCGCCATTAATTATTTCAACCGCGTCGGCGGAGTCTTAGTATGTCCGAAATTATCATCCGCCAAGGCGATTCGGCAAAGCCACGTTCCGCAGATTTTCTTCCAGTGATCCTGATTCTGGATCATCTGCGCAGCGCCTATAATACCGGCAATATTTTTCGTTTGGCAGAAGCCACTCGCGCCGAAAAAATACTCGCCTGCGGCTATACGCCAGCTCCTCCCCATGAAAAGCTGGCCAAAACCGCCAGAGGCTGCGAAGCCTCCGTGGCCTGTGAAGTTTTTCCGGATGCCGTTTCGGCAATCCTTCCGCTGAAAGCACAAGGCTATTGCATTTATGGCATCGAAACGGCAGACAAAGCGGAGTATTACTGGCAGACCAAATTGCATTTCCCCGCGGCTCTGGTATTGGGAAATGAGGCTTTGGGAATCTCGGAGGCTGCTTTGCCGCTATGCGATCATTTCATCAGCCTGCCGGCTCTCGGTGAAAAAAACTCCATCAACGTCGGCAACTGTGCCGCCGTCGTCCTTTTCGACGCGCTGAAACAATGGTTGCAACGAAAAGATACTCCAAGAAAACAAACCTTGCCTAACTTTTGAATCCAGACCCCCTCTGGACGGAAAATTCCACCGATTCCTCAACATCCACAGAACGGGCTGCTTCCGGAAAAACGTGTAATCAATCAGTCGGCGTGGTTCAAAAAGGCCTGTTTCCGGGTCATAGTGGAGGGAGGAAAATTCCCAAAATTTGGTCATGCTTCCACTGTCGCAATTTCCTGTGGAACGGGGGTGAATTCGGCTATCCATATGATCGGATGGGGCTACGGGGCTTGCGCTCCCATAGTGGCAATCTCTGGCAGAGCAACATGTCAAATGCACTTAATGTTCCGGAGAAACAAGTTCCAGCAACTTTTGGGACGGGCATTTAGGATACAGAAAAACACAGAAAATTCGAAAATTTACGGCAGCGCTTGAAAATAATCTGGAAGCCTTAGCCTATAGAGAGTATAGTATTATTTTTGTTGACAGAAACACGACATTTTGCGGCAAAAAAGTTTTTTGCTAACCACGAATGGTTTTAAGTTTTCATGTATGTATCTCCCCGTAAAAAGAGTTCCTTCTGGCAGCCGATTTTCCCTCCGGAAGAACAGCTGCAGCATGGGGATTTTATCGAACGCCGGATCAACCTTAGCTTGCCTGGTGTGCGACGTTCTTTTTCCCTGCTGTTGCTCAGTGATTTGCATTGGACCAGCGCACACCCAAACCGCTATCAGCCCCTGCAGGAAAGCATTCTCAACGACCCACCGGATTGGCTGCTCTTCGGAGGGGATCTTTACTTTTTTCTGGAATTCGCCCCGGCGGCTTGGCGCTGGCTAGCCGAGCTGCCGGCCAAATGCGGTAAAATTGCCGTCCGGGGAAATCGGGAAAGCATTGTTGATTGGCTTGATCATGATTTCTGGCGCCGGAGTTATGAAAAGTATGGCATCCGCTGCCTGATCAATGAAGTTTGGGATACCGGGCCGGATGGCCCAATCTTCTTCGGCCTCGATGACTTTCGCTTCGGCCAACCGGATTGGAATCCCTGCCGAAAGCAACAAAATTCTAAAGCTCCGGTCATCACGCTTTCCCATAATCCCGATGCGGTCGCCGAAGAAAAAGAAAACTTTGTTGGCCAACTCTGCCTCAGCGGTCATACGCATGGCGGGCAAATCCGTCTGCCCCTGTTGGGGGCGCTTTACACATCCTCCATTTACGGCTCACAGTTTGTCTCCGGATGGCGGCAGCGCAACGATCACACCCTCTGTCACATTTCGTCCGGCATTGGGGAATCCGGTTTCGGAATCTTCCGACGACGTCTCCTTTGTCCCGCAGAATTCACCCGCCTCCAGATCACTCCCGGTAAAACGCATTTTTCCTGAACCCTGCATAGTCTCCTTTTTTTACCTTTCATTCAACAGGAGAAACTCATGATTCTTTTCATCGCCCGCACAATCACGAAATTACTTCTCAAACTGCGTTATCGTATCCATGTCAGCGGACAGGAAAAATGCCTGAAGCTCGGCAACAAGGGCATTCTTTTTCTGCCCAACCACCCTGCTTTGATTGATCCGGTCATTCTTTGCAACATACTGATGTCTCATTTTCGGGTTCGGGCAGTCGCCAATGAAAAACAAATCCGTACGACCGTTCTCAAATATCTGTACAAGCCTCTCGGAATTCTGCAGCTTCCGGACATCGGGATTGCCGGGCGTTCCGGGCATGAATTGGTTCTGCAACAGCTTCAAGCCTGTATCGATGCCCTGAAAGCCGGCGACAACCTGCTCTTTTATCCCGCCGGAAGAATCTATCGCTCTAAAATGGAAAAACTGCGTGGTAACGGCGGCGTTGCCCGGATTTTGGAAGAATACCCGGATGTCCGAATTGTCCTGGTGCGCACAACAGGCTTATGGGGCAGTGATTTTGGACGCGCCAAAGGTTACCAGATCGGCTTCGGAGAAACGATCCGCAAACACATAAAGCACATTCTCTGCAACGGCATCTTTTTCGGTCCTCGCAGGGATGTCTATATCGAACTGGTCAACAAACCCGCGGACTTCCCAAAAACACCTGACCGGGAAACCCTGAACCGTTATCTGGAAGACTTCTATAACCAAGCCGCCACCTCAAATACCTATGTCCCATATTGTTGGTATGAACACGGCGGAGTTCGGGTAATTCCCGAGCCGGGTTCCTATAATGCCGCCGAAGACACCTCCCGAATCCCACCAGAAGTGCGCGATAAAATCTATCAAAAGCTGCATGCAATCACCGGAAAAAGAATCATCAAAGACAGCGATACGCTGGGTACCGATCTGGCTCTCGACAGCCTGATAATCGCCGAACTGCACGCTTGGTTGCAGGATGAATTCGCCCACGAAATCAACAGTCCTGAAACTTTGCGCACGGTCGCCAGCTTGCAGATTGCCGCCATCGGAGAAAGCAGCGCAACGGAACCCCTGCTTCCCATCCCGCAAAACTGGTTTATCGGCGCAGACGCACGGGAACTCTATGTCGAGGAAGGAGAAAAAATTACCGATATCTTTTTGAAAAATGCTTCTCTTTATCCTTCCCGCCCACTGCTCGCCGATCAGGGCAAAGGAGTTTTCAGCAGCCGGAAAACCATTCTGGCGATTCTGGCTCTGAAAGATTCCATCGCCGCCATCCCGGGCGAAAAAGTTGGCATCCTGATGCCCGCCAGCAGTATATCAACCATCCTCTATCTGGCAACGCTTTTTGCCGGAAAAGTCCCAGTTTTGATCAACTGGACGGTCGGTCTGCGCAATATGGATCACTGCATCAATACGGTCGGTCTGGATCACATCCTGACTGCCAATGTAGTCATTGAACGCCTGACAGGAAAAGGAGTACTTTTCGGTGAGCAGGAAAGCAAATTCCTGTATCTTGAAAATATTGCCGCTAAAATTACTACGTCTCACCGCATAATGTCTCTGTTGCGCAGCCATTTCTGCTGGTCTCAACTGCGTCGGGCCAAGGTCGCGGATATTGCGGCAATCTTGTTTACTAGCGGTTCTGAAAATCTTCCCAAAGCGGTTCCTTTGACCCATCAGAACCTGATCAGCGATTTGCGTTACGCCATGAAAGATATGAAGTTGCGGCAGGACGACTGCCTACTGGGCATGCTGCCGCCCTTTCATTCCTTCGGCCTGCTGCTCAATGTTATGATGCCCGCCTGTACCAGACTGCGGGTGGTATATCACGCCAATCCAACCGAAGGGGATATGCTGGCCCGCCTGATCGCCGCCTATAAAGTGACAATGGCGGTGGGAACCCCGACCTTTGTCAACAATATTCTACGTAACGCTTCTGGAGAACAGGCCTACTCTCTGCGTGTCGTCATTACTGGAGCGGAAAAATGTACCGACAGCGTCTACGAGCTGATTCGCCAAAGATGTCCGGAAGCCATCGTATTGGAAGGGTACGGAATCACCGAATGCGGCCCCATTGTCTCATTGAATAAGCCCGGTGCAGTCAAAGCCGGCACCATCGGCCATCCCCTCGAATGCATCGAATGGTTGCTGCTCAATGAACAAAAGGAAATCATCCGGGAAAATGGACAAACCGGTATGCTGCTGGTACGGGGACCCAACGTCTTCCATGGCTACATTAATTTCAATGGCGAAAACCCCTTTGAGGAAATTGCTGGAAAAACCTGGTATCGGACGGGGGATTTGATCGCCATGGACGAGGATGGCTTCATGGTCTTCAAGGGACGTCTGAAACGCTTTGTCAAAATCGGCGGTGAAATGGTCTCCCTGCCGGCCATTGAAGAAATCCTGGTGGCCGCTTATCAGGCACAGGTCAAGGACGGCCCGGTACTGGCAGTGGAAGCCCTCGGGGAAGAACTGCAACCCTTACTTACCCTGTTCACAACCATCCCACTGGAACGAGAGGAAGTGAATAATCATCTGCGCGAAGCCGGCATGGCCTCCCTGAACTTCATCCGGCAAATCATTCCGATCAAAGAAATCCCACTGCTCGGAACCGGAAAAATCGATTATCGCAGCATGAAAAGCCTCGCTCAGGAAAACACCGAAAAGCAAACCGTAGAATCGTAACGTTGTGAGGAATCGGTCAGAATACCCGGAAACCCTTTGAGGGAAACTTGCCCTTCGCCGGGAACGTGCTCCCCGCACCCTTCCCCGCTCCCACCACTTACAACTTACCATTCACAACTTACAAAAGCGGGTCCGCCTCTCCGTTCCCGGCGGTCACAAGAGACCGCCAGCAAAATAGCCGTTTTGCCTCCGGGATACGATCGTTCGTAGTACAGGTTGCGTTGCCCCAGTGGGCTTCTGTCCGCGTTCCCCGCCCCCTTCCCCGCTCCCACCACTTACAACTTACCATTCACAACTTACAAAAGCGGGTTCGCCTCTCCGTTCCCGGAAACAGTCTCCTGACAGGAGTATTTTGCCCATGTTTCAGTTTGCTCGACTGTTGCCAAAAACGAAAAAGGTGCTGGCATTATTGATCTGGAGCATCACTTTGCTGGGCTTCGCCACCAGCAATCTAAGCAACCCCAATCTTTGGTTTGATGAGGCTCTGCAATTATGGGCATCCAGAGGACAGCATCATTACAGCAACTATGATACCCCCGAGCCGGATTCCCTGAAAGATGTGATTGCCGCAAATTACAGCAATACCTGGGATCCGCCAGCATTCACTCTTGCCCTGCATTTTCTTGGAAAAATCACGGGGCAGCTCTGGATTTTCAGAACGCTGACCCTGCTTCTGTTTTATCTCTCCCTGCTGTTGTTTACCAGGCTCGCTCAGCATTGGGCACCGCAATATCTTATTTCTTCCATCGCAGGATTGATTCTTTTCCTTTCGCCGCTACTCTGCCATTACGCCTTTGAGATCCGGCCTTACATGCTGGAGTTGCTCCATAGCGCACTGGCCGTCTATATTGTCTGCCGTTGTGATAGCACTTGGAGTAAGAAAAAAACCTTTTTCTTCGCTTGGGCACTGGCCTTTAGCATGGCTTCACGTTACCCCAGTATTTTCCCCGCTCTTCTCTGTGTCGGTTTCATGGGCTGCAAATTCTTTTATCAGCCAGAGCATCCCAAGTTCTTCGTTTTGCATAAAGACAAGCTGATTCAATTCCTATTGCTCTTTGTTCCCAGCCTGCTGGTCGGTATCACTATCATGATTCTAATGGCAGCAAACCAATGGCAAGTGGCAACCGCCGGTAATGCATATCATCAGATATTTCTTATACACGCCAATCCAACGGAATTCTTCAACTGGATGACCGCAATCCTCTGGCTGCCACTGATAACACTGCTCGCATTGCGCCTGCTGCCACTGAAAATCTTTCCGGAAATCACTCGAAAATACGATTTATATATTGGTTTTACACTGGCTTTAAATCTTCTACGCTTAATCATTGATTTTGGTAGATTTATTCCATATTCGCTGATCTTTCGTTTCAATCTGCCGTGCCATACCCTGCTTCTCTTCAGTTATATTCCTTTACTGCTGACTCTGTTGGAATATAACGCACTGCAATTGAATAGTCGAATCTACTTGAATCATCTGGTCTTTGTTCTCTACCTGCTTCTAATTCCTGGAATCCTCTTTCAAGCCCTCTGCTTCACCCGGGAAGACCCCGATCCCAGCATTCGATATCTGAAGAAACTTCCGATCGATCCACCCATAAAAATTCTGACGGCTATCAACGCTTATCCCGCTCTGCGTTACGCCTGTGAATACGGCGCCCTTAATGACCGTAAACATTGGCGAGAACAAATCTATTTTTATGGCGACAAATATCCTGACCGGAAAGACTGGATCGTACGCGAAAAATTTGCATTCATCATCAGTCGAAGTGTGGAAATCGATCCAATATACTACCAACAAGCAAAAAGAAAACAATTCAACCTGATCTTGGAAAGCAAAAATTTTCTGCAGGGTGGTAAAGGGAAACGCCCCGGCCTCAGCACCACAATCATCAAGTTAGATTGAGTTCAGGCAGGAGGATGCCTTTTCCCCCAGGTGACGGAGATTCAGGATATTCGTCCGGGATATCCCTCTTTTTCCAGACGTTCACCAATCGCCAGCAAGGTTTGTATATCCTCCAAGTCCAACGAGCCATCCGGCATCAAAGCGGTATTCAGCAGGAAATTTGCATCCTGCTGATAAGTCTGTGCGAACGTTTGCCAGACCTCCTCTTGGCAAAGGTGTTTTCCGGCCTGTTCGGCGCAATAGCCCAGGCTACCCGGTGTCAGCGAAAGACGCAACTCCAGAGGCTTGCTTAAATCCTGATAAATAAAGCCCTTTTTATTTTCAGCGGCCTCTTGGGGTGGAATTTCCTGTTCGACCGCAAAATAGTCTTCGCTACCCAGTATGCCCTGGGCAAAAGAAACCAGGCATTGGGCTTGCAAATCATGAACCAAATCATAAAGACTCTGGCAATCAATCGTATCCGAACCCCATTCCCGAATACTTTCCAAGCCTTCAAAACGGATCGCCGCCACAGGGCCATATTGGATCAATAATTCCCGCAACTGGCCCGCCACGAAGCGCTGGTACAACAGAGCCTCTTCGTCCTTTTGCGGCAATCCACCAGCGTACTGTTGCCAATCATGTCCCAACGAATATTCCAGGCAAAGTCCAATCCCATGATACTCACAGACGGACGCCATCTCTCCAACCAGATCGCGATTAGCGGCAGAAGCGACACTGTTGAAATCCGACAAGTGGGAGTTATACAGGCAGAAGCCGTCCCGATAGCGAGCCGGCATCAGCACATACCGGGCGCCAGCAGCAATCGCCAATTGCACGATCTCCATGGCATCAAAACGGGCACAGGTAAAGCGCTTCGGTAACTGGACGTAGTCTTGCTCCGGCCAGGGTTCCAGTTTGCGAACATCCTCATGTTTGCCAATCAGAGAATACAGACCAAAGCGCAGAGACAAGCCAAAATGAGCTTCGCGAAACCATTCCAGACCCGCCAGAGCGGGATTCTCCCGATATTTTTCAGCCTGATCAAACAAATAGGTCGGCGCCCCGTCCGGGATACCATTTTCATCATAATTAACCGTTTTTGCCATTTTCTTCCAATAGAAATGATTACCCATTTTAACACACTCACAGCGACATCTGAGTTAATTTAAAAGAACTTCAGCGTAATACAACCCCGCAGTCACCAATACTGCAGAATTGTCTCCCCGTTCGTCCTAAGTCCGTTAAACTTCGGTCGCTAACGAACCACCATATCTGAGGCGCAAAAAAAATGTCATTTTCTCTTGAATATTCCAGAAAAAAGCTTACCTTTATAAAATACCAATCCTCCTCATCCAAGCATTTTATACAGGAGAAATGATGCCTTCACGTCAGGAAATCTGTTCTTACTTAAGTGATCTTTTCGCCGATTGTAAACATCAGGATCATTCGAATAATGGGCTTCAGGTGGAAGGGCAATCGGATATCCGTAAAATTGTTTTTGCCGTCGATGCCTGTCAGCAAGTTTTTGATTTAGCGGTGCAACGTCAAGCTCAGATGCTGATCGTACATCATGGCATCAGCTGGGGTGGCGGCATCAAACGGATCACGAACTGCCATTCCCGCCGCCTGAAAACTCTGCTGGGAGCCGGCCTCTCTCTGGTCGCTTATCACCTGCCCCTGGATGCCCACCCGGAAATCGGCAACAACGCCGTGTTGGCTAACATGCTGGGTCTGAATGAGCGCAAACCCTTTTTTGCCTATGATGGCGAAACAATCGGCTTCTGCGGCACACTTCACCAAACCACAACTCTGGAAGAACTGGCGCAGGTTCTGGAACGGGATCTGCTTGGCCATTGCCTGATCCTGCCGGCAACAGAAAATCCTTCGATTACCCGCCTTGGCATCGTCTCCGGTGGCGGAGCAGATGCCATCGATGAGTGCGCCCAACTGGGGTTAGACTGCCTGATTACCGGAGAAGTCGCCCATCAACATGTACATTATGCACGGGAACTCGGAATCAGCGTGATTGCCGGAGGGCATTACGCCACCGAAACAACCGGAATCAAAGCTTTGCAAAAACGCATCAGCGAGAAATTTCCAGTACCCTGCGAATTCATTGACTGCCCGACCGGACTCTGAACAGCAGCCAACATATTTCAGCTGAAAATTGAAAAGGAATTTTGCTTATGTCAACTTGTCGCAATACCCTGATCACCTTGCTTTTTCTGGCTCTCGCCTCCCCCCCGATTAAGGCTCAATTAAACGATACTATCGGCCTTGCCGAACTGCAACGCAAAGGCGCGGCCTGGCTGCTGTCCCGGCAAAGTGAAGACGGCTCTTGGCTGGGACAAACTGGACAACCCGCCTTCACTGCTTTGGCCTGCATGGGAATTTATGCCTGCCCACAATACCAAGAACCTGCCGTCAAAGGTCAAATTGACAAAGCGCTGGATTATCTGGTCGCCGCGAGCAAGCCCGATGGCGGAATCTATGGCGCGTCAGGAAGCGCTCCGGACAAGCCGAAAGCCAGACGCGGCGGGTCAGGGGGTGATAATCGCGGCGGCAGTGCCAGTTATGCAGTTTATAATACGTCCATCTGCCTGTCGGCTTTAGCAAAATATAATCGTCCACAGGATCTGGCCGTCTGCAAAAAAGCTCGTGCCTATCTGCTGGATGCACAAAGCACCGAAGACAGCCAGCCGTCTACCGGCGATTCTGCCGGAGGCACCGGATATGGCTCGAACCGGCGCAGAGCAGACCTCAGCAATACCGCTTGGACGTTGGAAGCTCTGCATGTCACCGAACACCTTGACCGTGAACCATTTAATACCAACCCAGCACAAGCCGCCAAAGCCGGACTGGCCTGGGAGAAAGCGCTGCAATTCGTCAGCATATGCCAGAATCTCGCGGAAAGCAATCAAAGTGCCTGGGTCAAATCTGCCCCCGTCGAAGACCGAGGCGGATTCATCTATTGCCCGGAAGACGCTTTGAAAGCGGATCAAAATCAGCAGCCCCTGCGTTCCTATGGTAGCATGACCTATGCTGGCATCAAAAGCCTGATCTATGCCAAAGTCCAAAAGGAGGATCTGCGCATGAAAACCGCTTTTGATTGGGTGAAAAAATATTATACCCTCGAGGAAAATCCCGGCACTGGCCCGGCCGGATATTATTATTATCTGCACCTGTTCGGCAAAACCCTGACCCTCTATCAGGAAAATACCATTGTGGACGCCAAAGGTCAAACCCATGACTGGAAAAGTGAACTGCTCAACAAGCTGGCGGAAACGCAACAGGCGGATGGCTCCTGGCTCAATACCCGAAGTGGGCGCTGGATGGAAAGCATTCCGGAACTCTCGACCGCATACTGCCTGATGACTTTGGCGCTCCTCAAATAATCATTCTGCAAAAACGATCTCAATGCCCTGCCCTCTCCACAAACTCGCCTGTTACCTGAAAAGAGGTTTAAAAATGGCTCTGGCCATCCTCCTGAGTCTGCTTTCCCTATTGATCATCCTGATGATTTTCCCGGAGCGTATGATCTTTCAACCCCCGCCATGGCAAGGTATGCCTGAAAAACCGATGCTACTCGACGCCGGCTCCGAAAAAATCGCCGTTCTTTATTATCCGAGTGATTCTTATGTGATCCTGTACAGTCATGGCAATGGCGAAGACCTCAGCAGCGTGCGACATACGTTGCAAGAATACCATGAGCGAGGCTTTGCCGTCATCAGTTACGATTACGAGGGCTATGGAGCTTCCACCGGCAAACCCAGTGTTCAAGGAGCCTATCGAAACATCGAAGCGGTTTACCGCTTTCTAACAGAAACAGAAGGCATTTCACCGGATCGAATTCTGGTCACCGGATATTCGGTGGGAGGTGGCCCGTCCTGCTGGCTGGCCAGCCGATACCCGGTTGCCGGCCTGATTCTGGAAGCCCCTTTTGCCTCCGCATTCCAAGTCGTTCTGCCAATCGCCGGCCTACCTGGTGACCGTTTTCCAAATTGGAAACATATACGAGATTGCAAAGCCCCCATCCTAATCTTTCATGGCGAAAAAGACCACGTCATTCCAGTCCGAAATGGAAAAAAATTATTCGCCGCCGCCCCGGAACCCAAAAAGCTGATTTTGATCCCCGAAGCCGGGCATTATAACCTGAAAAAATGCCTGGGCGAAAAATACTGGCCGGCGTATCAGAAATTTACTGAGGATCTGAAAAAATAGTTTTTATAATCTGTAGCTTGCTCATGCATGCCATTTCAAGATATACACGTTTGTAGTTCAGGCTACGTAGCCCCCCGCGGGCTTATAGCTCCCGTCCCCGGATTCTCCCCAGAATGTAGCCGGAGCTTCCAGCTC
>JBAXYW010000083.1:0-11776 GCA_041670605.1 Lentisphaeria bacterium | reverse complement strand
GTCAGGATACTTTGTGGAATCGAATTCTGGCGGAAAAAAACAAAGCGGGAGAAAAAAGTGACGCCAATGCCGCCGCAAAATGGCTGCTGACCCCGACGCTTCCCAACCGCTTCCTGGCTGTCGTACCCGCCGAACGGGCCGAAATGCTGGCGCTTGCGACAACGACGGCGCTGCAGGATGAATTGCGCAGCATTGGCGATGCGGTCTGGCAATGGCTGGCTGGAGCGGCTGCAGAAGCCGGCTGCCAGGGGCTGGACCACTGGAAATTGCGCTGGGATGCGCAGTTGCGCTCTTTTCCGCAGATCAGCTGGGCGGTGCAGCCGTGGCTTGAACGGGAAGAATGCCTGAAGGAACTGGCGAAACTCCCGATCAACCGAAACGAAAAAGATTCCCCACTGGAAACACTGCAGAATACCTTACGTCTGGCGGAAGAATGGATCGATAAAACGGACCGCGATAAGCGCTATTATATCGATCACGACGTGACAAAACCGCTTCAGAACTCCGGTATTTTCTGGTCTGCACACTATGCGTTGGTTGATGCTAAGCTGGCCGCACGCCGGAACACTCATGTTTTTTCCGCTTGGGAAAATCCTTGGCCGGAAGCCAGTGTCAAGGATTCCCTGTCCGGTAAAGAAGAAATCATTGGAGATGAAAAATTCTGGAAATACCTGAACGAAAAATATGGCAAAAGCGAGAAAAACGCCCGGAGCAGGACTAGTGACGTACTTTTTTCTGCCAAGACGCACAAATACGGTGCCATGAATCTGCTCAAGCGCCTGTGGTGTCGTGATGACCACGTTGATTATCTTCGTAAAAGTCTTGGTTTGCCTGCGGAGGACTTCAGAAAAGCCGTGGGCTTCGAATCTGTTGAAGAGGTGGCCATAAGGAACCGTCGCAGCGGCAAATACGTGGCTGTCTTGGCCATGGACGGCGATGAAATGGGCAAGTGGGTTTCCGGCCAGAAAACGCCGACGTTTCTGGATCAGCTCTCTGACCCGGCACAAAGATATCTGGAGCCGATTCTCAAGGATCACGGCTGTAAAGATTTGCGCCGGGTGTTGTCTCCATCTTACCATTTGCAGTTCAGCGAGGCACTGGCCAATTTTGCTACCTGGCTTGCCCGTCCGATTGTCGAAGCCTTTGGCGGGCAACTGATCTATGCTGGTGGCGATGATGTCCTGGCCATGCTGCCAGCGGATCAGGCGATCGGCTGTGCGCGGGCTCTGCGGGCGGTTTTCCGTGGCGAAGAGCCAGAGGCTATGTCCTCTATGTCGCTGAATGTGGATGGGGGCGGTTTTGTTACTGCCGGTGCCGGATATCCGCTGCTGGTTCCGGGCAGCAAGGCAGATGTTTCGATCGGTCTGGCTATCGGGCATTTTCAGGCTCCATTGCAGATGCTGGTGAAGGAGGCGCAGGCCGCCGAACACCGGGCTAAGCAGGAATATGGGCGAGGAGCCATCGCTTTTTCCCTGTATAAGCGTTCCGGTGAAATCATCCAATGGGGGTGCAAGTGGAACAGTCCGGCACTGCCGCTGATGGAGTTGCTTGACCGACTCAGCCCGCAAGCAACGCAGGTTTCAGGGGAGTTGTCTGATCGTTTCCCGTATGCCCTTGCTGCGTTGTTGCAGCCCTATCAGCTGGATCGCCCCTTGACGGTCGCCATCGAAGATATGCGGAACATCATTCAACGCGAAGTCGAACACATCATCTCACGCCAGGGCAGAGAACTGATCAAGGCAGCAGAGAAAAAAGAGGAAGCGAAAAAACGGCTGGAGGAATTACAGGAATTGATTTTTTCTTGGCTGGATCAATGCGTGGCTGGAGACCTTGCCCGGAAAAAGCGGATGGCCGCAGGGGCGCCTAGCGAAGCGGTCGGCAGTTTGGGTGATTTCATACAGCCATTTTTAACCGAAACTTTTATCAATCGCGGACTGGGAGGTGAGGTATGAAAACCCATCAACTGCAATTATTGCCGCAGGATGTACTGTTTTTACGTGATGCGCGACCGATGGAGGCTGCGGATGCAGGTTGCGGTGCCAACTGGCCTCGTCCGGATCAGCTTTGGAATGCGTTGATCCATCAATTCCATCGTCTTTGGCCGGAACGCCAGAGCTGGGAGGGGGAGGCGCATCACAAGAAAGCTGCTGAACTAAACAGCACCCGGCACAGCTCCGACCGTTTTGGCGCTTTGCAGACAGCAGGCCCATTCCCGCTCGCTGACGGCGTACCGTATTTTCCCTGTCCGCTCGACCTGGCGGTTGCTGAAGACTGCACTTTGCTGCCCATGCATCTGGTGCCCGCCCGCGGTACGGATCTACCGCAATTGCTGACGTATGCCTTTTCCACCCCGGTCCTTGGAAAGCAACTGCCGCCGGTCTGGATTTCCCGTGAAGAATATCTTTGTTATCTGCAGGGAAAGCCCTTCAGACCAGCGAAAAAAACGCTATATGACATGGAACGCAACATCGGCATTGCCATTGATACGGATACTGGGACAGCCAGAGAAGGTCAGATTTATCAGGCCGAATACTTGCGTTTGCGCGAACAGGTCGGACTCGCCTTCCTGGCTTCCTGCGAAATCAAGCCCAAAGGAGGTGGAAACCACCTCGTCGATGTCCTGGCTAAAATTCCGTTGCCGTCGCCCTTGATCATTGGCGGTCAACAAGGTCTCGCAGACATTGCTCCGTCTGACTGGTCTTTGCCAGCCATCCAAGCGCCTGCAGCGACAGAAAAAAATACGCGCTTGTTGCGCTGGACTTTGCTCAGCCCGGCAGTGTTCCCGAAGATTGCACCTAATCCACCGGCCAATCCGTCCGGTCATGCCGGCGGTTGTCTGCCCGCCTGGATCCATCCCGATACCTTTGAAGTGCAGCTGCCCATGCCTACGGCAGATAGTCAACGACTCCCGGGAGAAGACCGCGAGTCCTGGCGCAAGCGCCGCCTCAGCCAAGGCCGCATCCAAGCAAAGCTGGTGGCTGCCCGGATCGGTAAACCACTTTGTTTTTCCGGCTGGGATCTGCATCAGAAAACCGCTAACGGCGAGACGGAAACCACCCAAGGTGCCAAGCCGACGCAGGCGGCTGTCCCATCCGGGTCTGTCTATGTCTTTGAATGCAAGAATTCCGTTGCCTTCCAGTCCTTGTGGCTGGCTCTTGATGCCCAGGGGTCAGACGGCAGAATTGTCCGCCGCTCCACAAATTCCGGTGAAAAAGGTTTTGGTATCGGTGTGTGCAGTGTTTTTCCCAATGAACAACCATAAAACAGGAGAATGACCATGAAGCAGAAAGTAATGTCCATCTTTACCCGTACCCCCATGCACGTCGGAGCCGGCTCTTCCGTCGGAGCGGTCGATCAACCCATCATCCGGGAACGCCATACCGGATTCCCCATCATACCGGGGTCCAGCCTGAAAGGAGTCCTCGCCGCCCTTTGGACCGACGAAGCAAACCGCAATGACAAAAAACAACGAATAGAAAACAGCGATCTCGAAGTCTTGTTCGGGAGTGACGGAGATGACAAAAAAGCAAAAGCTGGAAAACTCCTTGTTGGGGAAGGAAAAATCTTTGCTTTTCCAGTGCGTTCCGCCAAAAACGCCTTTGCCTGGTGCACCTGCCCGCTTGTTCTGGCACGAGCAAAACGCGACATTGGACTGGATGTTCCTGCCTCTGCTCTTGCAGTTACTGAAGCTGATCACTGCTTGGCACCGGCATCCATGACGATCAAAGACAAAGTGATTTTGGAAGAATACTGCTTACAGAATACCGGCAATATTGATGAAGTTTTGACAAAAACATTGCAGGGAATCGCCGATGATGCAGCTTGGCAGGAGGAACTCCTCAATCACTTGGTTGTTTTGTCGGATGAAATGTTCAGTTATTTTGTCGAGAATGCCTGTGAAATAGCTCAGCATGTGCGAATTGATGCTGGTAGCGGAACCGCAGTTTCCGGAGGTCTTTTTAATCAGGTTAATGTTCCTGCAGAAACCATGTTTTATAGCATACTGCATCAGACTCAGGACGGCCTGTCTGAGAAAGTGTCCGCCAAACTGGCAGAACAGGACGATGTACTGCAGATTGGGGCAGACGCCGGCGCCGGTCTTGGTTGGAGCAGTGTGAAGCTGTTGGATAAACTGGCCTGAAAAAAAGGGAGACGCAACATGAAAAACATGGAACAATTACGTTCAAAACATGCACTGACAGCTGCTGAAAATAGTTTTCACGGACGCAATGATGGAGATATCATCAAAAAGGTGCCGGCCATGATTCAGCAAAATGGCTTTCTTGGAGCCTTGGCCTTCGCTATCGAAGATGAGGCCAGAGTGGATAAATCGAATCAAGCCAGGGTGGACAAACAGCATGAAAATAAAGTGTCCGGATATGCACTGGCTTTTCAAGCGATCCAGACACACTTGCAGAGCTGCGAAGTGGCAATTTGCCCGGTCGGGATAAATACTTTACGTGCTTTTGCAGAATGGCTTTGTGCTGACGAGCGGGATTCGCTTGAACTGCGCATCGTCACGTCCGAGGCCATGGCCTATATGAATGTGCTGCGGCGCTACGCGAAATAAGGAGTCGCCCATGTTTACAACAGTCAATGCGATTCGAACGCTACTGGGAAACCGGTATGAGTACTGTGAATCACCGTCACTCAGGCTGGAGAAATTCCTTTGTCTTAATAATAATGACAGTACTCAACGGACTCAGGAAATCAATCAGGTGGTTGCATGTTGCAATAAATATGGGAAACAACCGCCTCTTGAACGACAATTTTCCACGGCAATCAACCTGGTTGCCCGTCTGGAGGCTAATTTAATCATCAACCAAGCAGGCGGAATATTGGAGAATGCCGGTTTGTGTCTTGAACCATTGCGGGGATATCCGTATATTCCGGGCAGTGCAGTCAAAGGTGTTGCACATCACACCGCCTGGCTTGAGTGGTGTGATAATCCTGATCCGGACTTGGCGGTGCGTATTGCCCGCGTTTTCGGATATCCCACCCAAGAGTCTGCTCTTGATTTGGCGATCAAAAGCGCTTGGCCTGAAATACCTGATGCACTGGCCGGTGCGGTATCCTTTCTGGCTGCGGTGCCATGGACTTTGGAAGGTGAAAAGACCGCTTTAGGCATTGACATCTGCACCTCACATCATACTCATTATTATCAGGGTAAACAGGAACCGTTTGATGACGAAAGCCCGATCCCGTTGGTATTTCCTGTCGTTCGTGCCGGTGCAAAATTCCTCTTTAGAATTGTTCCGCTGGCGCTGGCTGATGACGCCGTCTGCAGGGATGCCCGACATTGGCTGATCAACGCTATCTGCACTGGCGGCATAGGGGCAAAAACTGCTGCCGGATATGGATGGTTCTCCTGTGACGAAAAACAGTCTGAACTGTGGTTGCAGAAAATGCGAGAGGAAATCAATAAAAAACGGGCCGCCCGTGTCGAACAACAGAACGATCAACGCTTGCGTGAAGAAAAAATCCAAGCTGATGCACAAGCAACTGTAATAAGAGAAAGAGAAAAACAACGTCTTGCCACGATGACCCCGGAACAAATTTTGGATGAAACAGTCAGCAAAATGAGTCCGGAGCAGTTTATGACTCGCATTGGGCAGTTCTGTCTAAACGCTCGTCCAAGCGTATCACCCGAGGAAAAAGCGGCGCTGCTACGTGCTCTGAAAGGCTCCAGACATGAGATATGGGAACAGATGAGGGGTATGAAAAGGGGGAAAAATACGCCGAATTGGCCGCAGATCGTCAACGAAATTTTTGCCCTGCACAAGAAACTGTATGATGGAGAGAAAATGTCATGAATGAATTAAAAACCGATTTACAGTTGATTACCCCTTGTTTTTGTGCTGGCGCGGATCAGCGCCAGGCTGAAATTCGTGTACCCTCAATTCGTGGTCAGCTTCGCTGGTGGTTTCGGGTTCTTGGCGGTACTCTTGATGCGGAAAGAGAGGTGTTTGGTGGTATCAGTCGTCAAGGCGAGGAGGAAAAGCCCATGGCCAGTAGGGTCTGCCTGAGGGTTTATGATGTTCAGAATCAGTATGGTGAGGAACATGAATTGCCAAAGTCTGCCAACAGTCCTTTGAGCTATTTGTTTTATTATGCAAAAGTATCCGGGAACAGAGAGAACATCTTTCGTTTTCGCAAACCCGGCTGGCTGGCACCCGGAAGTAGTTTCACTCTTCACGCTTCATTTCGCCATCATCTGGAATCGTCCAATCTGGAATTGTTTATTCGCTCCTGGCAAACTTTTCTGTTGCTTGGCAGTCTTGGTTTACGGCAGACGCGTGGCCTGGGAGCATTTGCCGAAAAGCAGTTGCCGACTTTTGCCGAGTTTCAACAATCCTGCCGCAAGCTGTGTCCGGGCATAAAAAAATGGTATGTAGGCAATGTTAATCAGGCTCCTTACATTTGTTCAAACTGGAAAGAAGCCATGATGTCTCTGGAAGCTGTGCTTGGCTGGATTCGTCAGCATGGTTTTTCAGCGGGGCAACATGGTGATCTTCCGTCGCCGCTGGGCAAATCATCGGGTGGGCGTCAGGCATCCGCTTTGCATTTACGCCCGGTACTGTTGCAGGAAGGCTTTTTGCCAGTGTTTTTTTACACGCCGGAGATTTTGGCTCCGGAAAGCCGAAATCCGGCGCTCGAAAACTTGTTGGATAACATGCCATTTAAGACACCGTACCGGCAAAAAAACGCCAAAGATTCGGTTGATGATCGTTCTGAACTGGTCTTGCGTGAGCTGGAGTAAAAAGATGCTTCATTGTATGATTGCATCAAACGGTGGTACTGCGTCGTTACCCAAGAAAGGGATTTTAATCGGCAACAGTTTTCCTTTAAGTTTGATTCGTCGGGTGGTGTTGATAAGGCCGTCGTCTCAACGGGAATTACGGGAGGCGCTTACCGGTCGTCGGGTCGTTTCGTTTTGGGGTCATGCCAATACGTTGCTTGCGGCATCGCAATATGCTGGCTGTGACCTCACGCCCTCGCGTGAGCGTCCGACCGTCCGTCTTTCAGCGGAGTGCTATCCCTGTTTTGCTGCTGAGATATTTCGGGAGTGCTGGGTATTGTCCCCGGATTATGTCGGGAATTTCCGGCCCGGAGTCGGCGAAGAGGTGCCGGCAGAAAAAATTTTGGGTTGGCAGGTATTGCGTCTGGAGTGGGATGCGGTATCCGGAAGATAAGTCCAGGTCGTCCTTTTGAAGCGGAATTTTTCTGATCTCGGGTTGGTTTGTAAACTTGACTTTCTCCGGTATTGTATTTCCCGGAAGTTGCTTCCCGGGCTATAAGCCGGGTGCTGTACGCTTTATTTTCAGCAGGTTGAATTTCAGGTCAGGGGGACGGACGATGCAGGACTATGAACTGGAACGCTGGTTGCGTTTGCTGTGCTTTGCAAATCACTACCATTTTGGCAGCCTATGGCATCTGCGGGAATCTTTGCTGAAGCAGCGCTATTTCGGATATGATCAATACAGTACGCGTTCCGGGCATCCCGGTGTCAGTATCAACCGCCGGAATGTGTGTAGTCTCCAAGACACTGTTCAGATGCTGATTGGCAGCAGCCGGAAACTGGGACGGGCCTGTGTTGTGACCGGAGTCTTCAAAAACAATCCAAACGAAAAAAAGACCTACTTTCAGGTTCTACGGCCAGTTTCGGTTCTTCCTGAACATTTTTTTTCTCATGACGGTATGGAGGCGGAGGTCGAGCGCAATGACTTCAAATCGCACCTGAACAAAACAGAATACGCTGAACTGGAAAAAATGTTTGGGAAGGGAGATGGCGATGGACAGTAAAGCGTCACCACAGAGGCCGGAGGAAGAATTGGCAGCCTGGAATGCCTGGAAGAAAATTTGCTTTGTCGATGGTTGCCCGCCGGAGCAACGAAGCTATCTGCGCCGGCGCATCATCGCCAAAATGACCCACGAACTGCGTAAATACGGTATTGATACTGGCAGGGATCACTGGCTTTCTGACGATGAACTGGTCAGTGAATTTGATCTGTTCTTGGCTTGCAAGGACGGAGCATCGCCGGAAGGCGGCGGTTCGGAGTCCGGCAGAGTTGCCAACGGGCTTTCCCGTCGGCAGTTCAAACAACATAAAGATTATATATGGAACAAATTACAAGGAAGCAAGGATCCGCCCATGCAGGTGCTCAATGGAATTCTGCTGGGACCGCGCAGCATCATCATGGACGTCCTGCGGAAGGTGCTGAGGAGCCATTATTCGACCCGGGAAGTTCGGCTTATTGATCGAAATACCGGTACCAAGGTACGACGTCTGCAGCGGCTCAAAAGCCTGCAGGAGCCGCTCGAAGGCGCTGACGGACGCAGTGATACGCTCGAAGAACGGCTGGCTGACAAGCAACCGACTCCGGATGCGCTGGCGGGCGAGAATTCGGCTGAACTGAAGATCACCCTTCAGTTGCTGGTGCAGACTCTGTCCCGTGAGGAAAGACTGGTCTTGCTGGCAAAACTGTTGCGGATCAATGCTTCCGCGCCATCTGTCAGCCGAGTGCTCGGACGTGGTAAATCGACGGTCTGTGCGTTGCTGCGGCAGGTTCAGGAAAAAGTACAGCATTGGTATCAGACCAGTGAGGACATTCCGAAATGTGTGACAGTTGAAATGCATCAGATTTTTTGTGATTTGCTGGTTGCCGGGCTGCAACAGGAGACCTCTCCAGCAATTCAGGATTTTCTGAGACAGGTGTGGGAAATCCGTTCGGACGCCAGGTGAATATCCACCACAGTATTGCCAGGAAAACAAGCGAAAAAATTGGAAAACCGGACAACGTCGGGCTTATATACCTTGCATCAGCAATGATTATTTGTTGACAAAGATTAATCAACAGATCACGAGGCAATTTTATGAACACATCTGCCGAGAAACAGTTTCAATCGCGAAAACAGTTGACGCAATCGTTTCTGCATGAATACCAGTTATACTGCCGTTTGCTGGATCAGGCTGGCGAAGATCCTGGCGAAGATCCAGACAAAAAAAACCTCAGGTCTAAATTCGGATCAAGGCAGTCTTTGGCTGCAGCTGCTCCGCCAGATTTCGCCGGGCTTCAATCAGGACAGATTCGTCTTCTGTCGCAGCCCGATCAGATGATCTGGGTTCTTGCCTTGCGCTGCTGGGGCGGCGGCATTTGGTTGGTAGTACCCTTTTCGCCGTTCCCATTTCCGGCAACCGAGGAGGAATTTTTGCTGGGCGGCAAACGCACAGAATATCTCGATGTGCTTCAGTTCTGGAATGCCCGTACGTTGCATGCGTTGTTTTTGCGGCGCAGCTGGCTGGTCGATACGCTGACTCCACAGGAATTACAAACAGCTGAAGTGCTTTTTAACGCTTCCCTAAGCGGGGATGCCCTGCCGGAAGAACTGCTGGCGAGGACGGCTCTGCCAATCACGGCGGCGCCAGACCCGCGTCTAAATTACAAGCAGCAGAGTCTGGCTCGCTTCGCAGCCCTCGATGCCGCAGACCTGCAGTGGACAGAACGCTGCGCCGAAGCGGCGGCAGAACCGCTGCCTGAGATCGATCTGAACCTGCTGCTGGGTGATGAATCAGCGCCCAAGCAAAAACCGCATTTCATCCCGGACTTGTTTTCCAATCTGCCGCTGGCGGCCGCCGGACGGACGGAAAACAGCCTCTGCTGGGAAACTGCACTGACGGCTGTCACCTTGCTGAACCACTTTTTTCAAGGAAAAGTTTTAAAGCCGCACGACCTGAAGGCGCAGATCGCCCCCATGGATGAGCCGGGTATTTTCTTCCTCAAGGAAAGGAAAACCACGAATCTGCTCTGGAAACTGCCAAGGGGTTGCAGCCGGTCTTTTGCAGACGCTTTATTCTTTCACCGGGAGAAAAAGACTCTGCTCGCAACCGGATACACAGTCCGCGAAGGCGAGGAAGGTTTTATTGTTCTGGCAGACTGGTGTTCAGAGGAGTATCCGAAAATTCATGCTCCTGCAGACATCAGCATTTTTCTCACCGAACCGGAGAAGATTTGAGATGAGTCAATCCATTCTGCCTTCCGCACTGAAATTGCGCCACAGTGGCTGTAGTGCCACTGCTTTGTTGGAGCGATGTTTTGATGTTTCACCCGAAGACTGGGATTTTTCAGCCTGGCAGACCCCTGAGGATTTGCCAATCGATAAGCGGGAGAAAGTTCAGTCCAGCCTGGCTGAACTGGCTTTCTGGCGTAGTATCGTCTTTCCGGATCAAGCGGCGGATCGGCCGGCTTGGTTGAATGACATCTGCCCCTTTGCTGATTCGCAAGATACGCTGCGCCAGCTGTTGCCGTATGCCCGGTATGCCGCCATGGCGGCTTTTCCGCTGGCCAGCCAAAACGGGCAGAGCCCAACACTTGCCAGACTCTATCTGCTGCAGGATTATCCTTGCCGGAATTCCTGCTGCCGGCTCAGCTTTGCCGATGCCATACCGGAAAACTGTGCCGTACTTCTGGCTGGAGCCACGGTCGCTTCTGGAGAAATAATCGAGGGGGACTCCTGGCAGCTGGCATCAGAGCTGGCTCGAAAAGCGATCTATGAACCGGCTCTGCGTCTGCCGCTTGGTTCGGGTTGGATCTGCACCGGTTCTGTTGATGAGCGCAGCGGCGTGAAACCTGTTAAACTCGGCAATAAACACGAACTGACTCGCAGAAGCCACCGGCGCTGGCTGTTGCCGGATGGCGAAAATTTTGAGGATTGGCACTTGTCGGCAGATCCGGCTGCGGATGGGTTCGGGGTACGAACCCTCGCTGAAGCTCTGACCTATGTTCGTGAAAGCGGGATAGTAACGCATCAATTTGCGTTTCCGGAGGATGTTGGCGAGTTGCATGTGCTTCTTGGTACGGCTTTGCCGCCGGTGCTGGCAGTATGCATGCAGATTTTTCCGGGGCGTCTTTGTCTGTGGTATTCAGAACAGACGCATCTGCATGCAGAGGCTTTGGAGAAGGTGTTTAGCCGGTTTTTGCCGGTGGAGTTGCATGCTGTTCCTTCAGACAACATGGCAGTGGTCGAGGTGCGGATCCGGGAACGCCTGCTGGAGGCAGCCGGGCTTGTGCGTCTGGTCAATATCACGGGCGGTAATCGCCTGATGGGGCTTGGCGCCATGCTGGCCGCCCGGCACTGCCGGGTGAGCATGGTCTATCGCGATATTGATGCGCCACCAGACCAGTTGGAAATGATCGACTTTGCCGATGATCCGACCCTGCTGCCCAGAAATGGCAAAGTCAGTGGTAATAATTGCCCCAAAAAATGGCAAAGTCAGGTCGACTGGAGAAAGCTCTACAACCCAGGCACCAGACTTGCACTGGGAACACCGCCGGATTATATATGGCTGCGGCAAATCCTCTGGAAAGAAGGCTTCCCTCCAGTCGTTATGCCAGCAGACGAGAAAAATAAACTCTGACTTTGATACCAGTTCAGAAATCGCCAGTGCGAAAAAAAACGTCGTTATTTCTGGAAAACATCCGGGTTGCGGTCTTATCTGAATATGAAACGAAATCGCAAGCATTCCATAGTCATTGTAGAATTCGCATACTAACGCATAACAAGCCCCATCAAGAATGCCGGCGGGATATGGAGCGCCGGCGTCCTCGCCCATCCGCGCTAACTTAACCTAAAAAAAATGAAGTTTTGAGCACAATCATTACATAACAATAGTCGATTTGCATGGTTATCCCAAAAAGCGTATTCTGTTCTATTTGCTAGCCCCGCAGGGGCGGCCTCATCTTAGCCCCGGGCAACGCCCGGGGTAGGCGTGTAGTTT
>JBAXYW010000082.1:0-11806 GCA_041670605.1 Lentisphaeria bacterium | reverse complement strand
AGGTCTTGCAGATATTTCAGAAGACGCGCAAAAATCGCCAGATTGCGATTTTTGCGTTCGGGATAAAGAGCTAACGTTGCGCGTCGCATGGCTGGCAAAAGTGCCAGTAATTCCGCAGTGCTTGTCAGAGACTCCAGCAGGTATCCACGAAAAAACTCCAGCAGGGTCTGAACATATAAGGTTTGGGAGACTTCAGGACGCGAACAGCCGATGAACTGCGCCAAGTTTCTAGCCCGTTTTTTGTTGCTGAGGTGCCAGTAATTCCTGATGTCATCGGTATCAATCAGTCGGACTTTGCGGTTTGTTCCCGCATTGCTTTGGTAAACAAAGTTGCTTGGTTTGGTATCAGCATGAAAGATGTTCTGCCGGTGCAAGGCAGCAATGCAGCCGCCGGCTTGCCGGAACAGATCAAAGAGCTGCGGAACCGGAGATTGCAGGCATTGCGGCATATACAAATCACAATCTCCGGCATCCTCGTAGACAATAATAGAATAACTCAGGTCATGACGCCGATACCATGCATAACAGGAAACCCCATTCTGAAGGCGGTGCGCACCAAGCCAGCCACGGGTATCCTGCGAAACCGCCAGCCAACGATGCAGATGCTGATATTTTTTCAGAACATATGCTTTGTCGTCCAGCCAAACTCTGCTGATACTGCGCTTATGGTCATCTTTCAGAACAACTTCTTGCAAGGGGAAAGAATCGTCTCCAAGGAGCTTGAGAATCGATTGGAGTGGAAGTTCATCCGTATATCGAAGAACGCCTTTATCAAACACCTCTTGCCGGCAAAAGCCACTGGGACTGCCATGCAGAAGCTGGTGCCGTCTTTTCCACCAAACACACCCAATTTCGGCAGAAATACTAGGCAGGATCGGTTTTTCGGAAGTTGCTGAAGAAATGGAAGATGTTGCGTTGCTACAGGGCATGGGATAAAAAACTTGCATAAATGTCGTTAAAAACACTCAAAAACTTGAGCTAAATATAATCTCTCTTGCTTCATTTCATAACCGCGATACAGAGAAACGCATCTTGCACAGAAAGGGAAAGGCGATCGGTTCGTAAATACCCTTACTATCAAATTTGCCTCGGACGGATCCGTCCGAAAAAATCTCGTCTGGCGAAGACGGAGCAATTGCCCTTAGTTTTTTAAAAGGCCATCGGTTTTATAGCTATAAAAACTTTTTTTTGCAACTGAGGTATTATTGTAAAGGGAATGACGATTTTGTCACGTATGTTCTTTGATGGAGTTTTTAATTCATGTCTGAGACAAGCAACAGCAGTAAACGTATTACCTGCGATTATCTGATTATCGGGTCCGGGTTGGCCGGCATGACGGCGGCTCTTGAAGCTGCCAAACATGGCCGGGTCATCATCATCACGAAAAGCCGGGCTCAAGAGTGTAATACCCGCTATGCCCAGGGCGGCATTGCTTGTGTCATGGGCGAAGGGGACAGTTTTGAAGCTCATGTTCAGGACACTCTGACTGCCGGGGCTGGTCTCTGCCATCCTGAAGTTGTGCGCGCCATAGTCAGTGCAGCACCGGCTCGGGTACGCGACTTGCAAGACTGCGGCTTGCATTTCACCCTACAGAAGGATGTGGAAGAAAACACCTCTGTGATAGAAGGCAACCAATATCATTTGGGGCGGGAAGGCGGGCATTCCACCCGTCGGATTCTGCATGCCGGCGATATCACTGGTCGGGAAGTCAGCGATGTCCTGACAGCCCGTTGCCTTGAAAATCCCAATATCATCATTCTGGAACATCATTTAGCGGTTGATTTGATCTCGACCCGGCATATTGAATGGCAAGGGGAAAACTGCTGTTTAGGTGCGTATGTCATTGATACGAGCACCCATGAAATCAAGACTTTTTTGTCTAAATTCACGATGCTGGCCACCGGTGGCGCCGGCAAAGTCTACCTTTGCACCTGCAATCCGGATGTCGCCTGCGGCGATGGAGTCGCCATGGCCTATCGAGCCAGCGCCGAAATCCGTAACATGGAATTTTACCAGTTCCACCCCACGATCCTGTTTCATCCGAAAGCAAAATCCTTTCTGATCAGTGAAGCCGTCCGCGGCGAAGGCGCTGTGTTAAAAATCAAACGGGGAGAAGAGTATGAGACCTTCATGGAAAAATATCATCCTCTAGCCAGCTTGGCTCCAAGGGATATCGTTGCTCGTGCCATCGATAATGAACTCAAACGTAGCGGACAACTCTGCGCTTATCTCGACATCCGCGATCATTCCGAGGAATTCCTGCGCAAACGCTTCCCGAATATTTTCAATGAATGCCTGAAATACGGCATTAATATGGCTACCGACCTGATCCCGGTGGTTCCCGCTGCCCATTACTGTTGCGGTGGTGTGCGCACAGATGTCAATGGAGTAACCACGATCAAGCGTCTTTATGCGATCGGTGAGGTCGGCTGTACCGGTCTGCATGGCGCAAACCGTCTGGCCAGCAATAGCCTACTGGAAGCGATGGTGGTCGCTTACAATGCGGTCTGCCACAGCGTCGGACAACCAGCGCAGATTCCCGATATTTCACCCAATATCATTCCGGACTGGTCAAAAGGAGATGCCGTCGACTCCGATGAACAGATCGTTATTTCCCATAACTGGGAGGAAATCCGGCGCCTGATGTGGGATTATGTCGGTATTGTGAGAACGGACAAGCGCCTGGAACGGGCTAAAAACAGGATTCGCATGATCCGCAAGGAAATTGAAAAATATTACTGGAATTTTATCATTACGCCGGATTTGATTGAACTGCGCAATCTGGCCTCCGTGGCTGAAATGATTATCGACAGCGCTATCGCACGAAAGGAAAGCCGGGGTCTGCATTATAATGCGGATTATCTCCCTGCCTCAATCGATTCTAAAGGCAAGGACACCATACTCAGACGTCCCCTTAAATCCGAAATTTGGTTCGAGTAAGTTTTCGAAAAAGCGATGGGAAATTTTAGCTCAGGATTGCTCGGAATCGGCAATGAGGCCAATAAAATCCTGCAGAAATTTTTCTGGGGTGAATTTTGTCATGGCCTTTTGTCGTCCTTTTTCGCCCATTGGCAGGAGTTTTTCCGGGTTTTCCAGTAAATTTTGAATCGTTTCGGCCATGGCATTTACGTTGCCTGGGGGGATTAATATCCCATTTTCTCCTGGGAAGACGTATTCCCGACAGCCTCCCAGATCAAATGCGACGATTGGCAAGCCTTTGGCAGCGGCTTCCAATCCGACCAAGCCGAAGGGTTCCTGCCAGCGAAAAGGCAAAACGAGCAGATCGCAGGTGGAATATAGCTTTTCGGGGTTCAAAGTCCAACCGAGGAATTCGACTTTCTGCTCGATCTTCAGTTCGGCTGCCAGCTTTTCAAGCCAGCAGCGGTCTTTGCCGCCGCCGGCAATGAAGACCCGAAAATCCGCGGTCACCTTGCTCAACGCCTGCAACAGGAGATCCACTCCTTTGCCACGGATCAGCTGCCCGACAAAAAGCAGCCGGGGTGGAGATGCGACCTTATTTGTGCGCATCGCCGGGGCACTCTCAACAAAGGGAGACACGAGCTGTATGCGGCTTTCAGCAAAGCCATTGCGAAGCAGATTCTGCCGCATGAAATCGGAAAGAACCACGACTTTGTGAAAACTGCGGTAAAGCTGCAAACGGCGGGCAAACGAAAACAATACATGATTCAGCTGTCCCCAAAATCCATGGGACCAAGCTTTTGGATGAGTCAGCATGGAACAACCGGTACATACCAAGGGATGATAGGCTCTTTGGCAATTGCGTCTTCCAAAGGGAATATAATAATGTCGCCGAGGACAATATGGGTCATGATCATGTACAAATAATACTAGGCGATCCCCAAATTTTTTCAAAAGCAGTTTCAGCAGGCGCAGGTCAACAAGCTTATGCACGGCAACCAAAGCGTACTCTTCCTCCTCTTCCAGTGCTTCATGGACCAGCAGCATGCGGTGAAAACCAGCAGAAAAGTGTTCAAATTCCCGCCCTTTCTCTTGGTATGCGCAACACACTGTGTAGCCATTACGACGAAGTAGCGAGGCTACGGTATGCTCATAGCGTTCGATGCCGCCGTCAAAGCCGGCAAGGCACCCGATAAAAAGAATTTTGCCCTTGTATTTTGTCATTACGATGAGTTTTCTGCTGGTACCGGATGACACAGGGTTTCCCGGAAACCGCCCCTAACGACGGAAGAAATCGCGTTCACCCCTATAAAAAGCGATTTTCTGTATTAAACGGCGAAGGGGGGCTTTCGGAATTTCCCGCCAGCCGCCCCGGCGGATCAGAAAAACAAAATCCCGCAGAGTTTCCATCAGTATATGCCTCAGGCAAAGCAAAAAGCTTGGCTTGCCGCCAAAAATCCGAGCTGCCGCCAAGCCCTCATTGTAGAAACGTTTCCGCAATTCCGAGAAGCGGTAATTATGCGAATGTTGCACTTGCGCTGCAGGGGCATAAGCTATTTTCTCTCCTCTGCTTCTGCAACGTTTTGCCCATTCGACATCTTCAGAGTACTGCAGCTCTTCCGAAAAGGGACAGTGTAACAGAATATCCCGCCGAATTGCCGAACTGGCCAGAGAAAAAAAATCACCCCATTGAGTAGCCAGCACACCATCGCCAAAGGCGCGTTCATGATCCTTGCGCACCAGAAGCTCGGCATCCGGGCGGCAAAGTTGATTGCCGTAAACCGCCGATACCCGCGCTTCTTGAAACGGAGCAATCAGTGCGGCGAGATAATCGCTCCTGCAGGGAACGGCATCGGCATTATTGAATACCACAAACTGCCCCCTACAGGCCTGAACCGCTTGATTCAATGTCCGCCCAGGTACATAAGAGCCAGCAGGACGTGCTAAAATTCGCACTTCGGAAAATTCTTTGATGGCGTCTCGCGTCCCATCGTTGGAATCATCATCGCAGGATAAAATTTCAACATTCTGCAGATTTTGTGTCAGCAGTATGCTTAGTGTCTCCCGAATGTATTGGATATCATTATGGGAACGAACGACAATACTAACTCTGGGCTGAACCTGTTCCACAGCATTTTTCATTCAGTGGTTGGAAACGACTCAATCGCCGTTTCAATATTGTCAAAGATTTCAAAAATTCGAT
Source organism: Lentisphaeria bacterium (assembly GCA_041670605.1). Taxonomy (GTDB): domain Bacteria; phylum Verrucomicrobiota; class Lentisphaeria; order Oligosphaerales; family Oligosphaeraceae; genus JAQVUB01. The sequence goes on along the minus strand of JBAXYW010000082.1, from coordinate 6,684 downwards.
AAACCTTGGTGATATCAAAAACAATACGTGGCTTGGGCTGCAGACCGGCCAAGCGCAATGAGCCACCTTTTTCAGAAAGCTTCTGCTGGGCAAAGACCATCGCCCCCAAACCACTGCTGTCAATATAACTCATCTCAGTAAGATCCAATACAATCCACTGATTTTCCGAAATTGCCTCAGCCAAAGCGTTCTTAAATGCTTCTGTGGTCGAAACGACCAGGCGCCCATTAATCGCCATCTTGAAAACCGCTCCGACTTTTTCAGTGATGATTTCCATATCAAAACCCTTTCTGACTATATCGACAAAATGTCTTGCTAGTCTTTGATAATATACTACAATTCGACAAAAAGACGATTCCAGATTGATTTCAACGCGGAAACAAGAATGACAAAGTAAAAAACGCGCAGTCTCGTCGCCGAAACCGCGCGTTTGCTTTGTCATCCGGCTCCGGCAAAACCGGAAAATTTTATGGTTAGAGCAATTCGCCAAACTTCTTATGCAAGTCGGATCGGCGTATGGCATTCTCTTCACATTGTTTGAAGAGCTCATCGGCCTCGTTGGCAGCGGCAGTATTCCTCAAGGACTTGTAACGCCCTTCACCGGCCAGGAACGCCTGGAACAGGCCATTGGGTTCTTTGCTGTCCCAGCTAAAGGGTTTTTCAGCAAGAGCCGGATTATAGCGATACAACGGCACATATCCGCATTCGACTGCCTTTTTCTGCTCTTCCTGATGGAACATCATATCAATAGCATGATTGATGCAAGGCGCGTAAGCCAGAATCAGTGAGGGGCCACTGTATGCTTCTGCTTCCATGAAGGCATTCAGGGTCTGCTGACGATTGGCACCCATTGAGCAACTGGCAACGTAAATGTAACCATAGCTCATAGCCATCAGCCCCATATTCTTCTTGCCAACCCGTTTACCATTGGCGGCGAATTGTGCTACCGCCCCGATTTGGGTCGCCTTGGAAGCCTGACCGCCAGTATTGGAATACACTTCCGTATCCAAAACCAAGACGTTCACATTGCGTCCGGAAGCCAGAACATGATCCAAACCGCCGAAGCCGATGTCATAGGCCCAGCCATCCCCACCGAAGATCCAGACTGATTTATCGACAAAGTAATCGGATAATTCAAAGGTTTTGGCCGTATAAAGGCAATGTGGGGCTCCTTTTTCCAGCAGCGGTTTGACGGCTTTCTGGGCGGCGACCGCTTCCGGCCCGGTGGACTCCCAGAGACTCAGGCATTGATTCAGAGCCTCTTTCAGGTCTGCGGGGGCTTGTTCCGATTCGAGGATCTTGCTGACATTCATTTTCAGCTGATCGCGATTGGAATCGATGGCCATGCGCATACCCAGTCCGAATTCTGCATTATCTTCGAAAAGGCTGTTCGCCCAGGCAGGACCGCGACCATTTTTCGCTTTGCAGTAAGGAATTGTTGGGAAGGTGCCGCCATAGATCGAAGAACAACCGGTGGCATTGGCCACCACCATGCGTTCACCAAACAGCTGAGTCACCAGTTTGATATAAGGAGTTTCACCGCAACCGGCACAGGCGCCGGAGAACTCAAACAAGGGCTTCTTCAGCTGACTGCCCTTAACGGTGGCCGGCTTGTTGTTACCCAGCACATTATCACTGGTTTCATCAAAGAATTTAACTTTTTCGACTTCCCCGTTCTGGCGGGCTTCCCCAAGAGTTCCCCAAACCAAAGCTTTGTTTTCTTTGCTGGCCATCGGACAGGACTGCACACAGACACCACAACCCTGACAATCTTCACAATACACCTGGACTTTGAATTTCAGAGCGGGATCGGCTTTCGGTTTCACCTCGACGGCACCAAAATTCGCAGGCGCATTGGCCAACTCCTCCTTGCTGATCAATTTGGTGCGGATGGCGGCATGCGGACAAACCATGCTGCAGATATTACACTGGATACAATTCTCGGCCTTCCAAACAGGAATCCGGGGAGCAATCCCGCGTTTTTCAAGTGCTGCAGTTCCAGTGGGGAGGACACCGTCAATAGACATGGCGGAAACTGGGATGTCATCGCCTTTCTGATGCATGGCCGGTAAAATGACTTTTCTGGCAAACTCATCAGCATCATCGCTGAGCAAAGGAGGCAGGACAAAGTTTCCGACTCCGTCCAGACTGGCTGGGACTTTGACTTCTTCCAAGGCGGCGGCCGTATTATCGACGCAGACCCAGTTCTTTTCAACCACGTCCATGCCTTTTTTCTTGAAGCGTTTTTCAAGCGACTTCTTCAGCATTTTGATGGCCTGATCCTTATCCAGTACTTTGGAAATCAGGAAGAAAGCGGTCTGCATAACCGAATTGATGCGCTTGCCCAGCCCTGCTGCCATCGAAATCTTCAAGGCGTCAATATTATAGAAACGAATCTTGTGGGAAAGAATAAACTCCTGCATTTCCCGGGTCAGCTTGGAAAATACTTCGTCGTTGGAAAACTCTGAATTCAGCAGGAAAACACCGCCCTCAGTTAGACCGGAAATCATATCATAACGCCCAATATAAGCGGGATTGTGGCAAGCCACAAAATTCGGACGATTGATCAAATACGGACTGGTAATCGGTTTTTTGCCAAAACGCAGATGCGAAATCGTCACCCCACCGGATTTTTTGGAATCATAAGCAAAATATCCTTGGGCAAACAATTCGGTTTCATTGCCAATCAGTTTGATGGAGTCTTTATTGGCACCAACCGTACCATCAGAACCGAGACCCCAGAAGGTGCAGCTGATCGTGCCTTCCGGCTCGCAATCAAACTCGGCGCCGACAGACAAGGATTTGTGCGTCACATCATCATTGATGCCGACGGTGAAATCGTGGAAAGCCGCACCATCGAGATGGTCAAACACGGCCTTGGCCATGGCTGGGGTAAATTCTTTGGAAGCAAGGCCATAACGTCCACCAATCACCTTAGCAGCAGAAAAATCAGTCTCCTTCAGTGCATTGACAATCGACAGATACAGCGGTTCACCGGAGGCACCGGGTTCCTTGGTGCGATCCAAGACTGCGATCTTCTTCACGGTCTTCGGCAGAGCGCCCAGGAAGGCGGCATTGTCAAAGGGCAGGAACAGGCGGACATTGACCATGCCCAGCTTAGCACCCTTCGAGTTCAGATAATTTACCGCCAGCGCTACGGTTTCAGCGCCCGAACCCATAACTACAACCACTTTTTCGGCATCCGGAGCCCCAACATAATCAAAAAGATGATACTGACGTCCGGTCACGGCTGCCAGTTTATCCATATATTTCTGCACAAGAGCCGGCAAAGCAGCATATTGTGCATTCGAGGTCTCACGCCCCTGGAAATAGACGTCCGGATTTTGAGCAGCGACATGCAAAACCGGTTTTTCCGGACGCAAAGCGCGATTCCGGAACGCTTCAATATACTTCATATCCACCAGAGATCTCAGAGTTTCGTAATCGATTTCTTCGACTTTCTGGATTTCATGAGAAGTACGGAATCCATCAAAAAAGTGGACAAAGGGAATATTTGCTTCCAGAGTCGCCAGATGTGCCACTGCGGCCAGATCCATGGCTTCCTGAACCGAGCTGGAGGCCAGCAATGCGTATCCAGTTCCCCTGCAAGCCATCACGTCGGCATGATCGCCGAAAATCGCAAGGGATTGCGCGGCCAAGGTGCGAGCGGAGACATGGAAAACCGTCGGCAGCATTTCACCGGCAATCTTATACATATTGGGAATCATCAGCAACAAGCCCTGAGAAGCGGTATAAGTCGTCGTCATCGCACCGGCTACCAAAGAACCGTGCAGAGCCCCAGCCGCGCCAGCCTCGGATTGCATCTCGACAATATTCAATGGCCGACCAAACATATTCAAACGTCCCTGCGCAGCCCAAGAATCTGCCAGCTCGCCCATTACAGAAGAGGGCGTAATCGGATAAATGGCGGCTACTTCGCTGAAAGCATACGCTACGTGAGAGGCGGCAGTATTGCCGTCGATAGTGACCATTTTTGCCATGTCATTCTCCTTACATGATGACGTCCCGTCCCCGGAACTGAAAAGCTTCAACTTTTATAACAAGTTGAAACGTACAAAATTGCCACAACATTCCTGCTGCCGGCTTTTCAAAAAATATTTTAATAATATAAGGTTGAAACGTTTTTTTACAAGATACTGAAGAGTTCTGACGTCCTCCTTTCGCAAAAAAAGCAATCATCCGGTAACCACCCAGAATGTAGCCGGAGCTTCCAGCTTCGAATCCGTTCACGGAACCTTCCCAGAATGTGCCCGAAGCTTCCAGCTGCGTATCCGTTCCCGGAACCTCCCCAGAATGTAGCCGGAGCTTCCAGCTTCGAATCCGTTCCCGGAATGTGCCCGAAGCTTCCAGCTGCGTATCCGTTCCCGGAACCTCCCTGAAGAGTGATTTCTTAACTCAAAGTCGCCCCAACTCGTTCAGGGTATCACAGACGACATCCGCCCGGTTACTCAGTATGCCGTTTGCTCCCTGCGCCAGCAGCAGGCGGATATTCAAATCCGTGTCGGCATAGAAAGAGTTGGCACGCAGTCCCAGTTCCCGGCAGAGCCGGTAACAATCCGGGCCGCTATGTTCCACCACCGGTTGCACAAAACGACAGCCCAATTCTTTACATTGTTTCAAGGCTTCCTGGGTACCACGCAAATTCCAGGGAGGGGTAAAACAGACTTCGATTTTGCCATCAAATTTGCAGATGCTTTCATAGGCTTCCATACTGGCAATCGTTAAATATCCCTGATCCTGCATATGATATGTTTTGTAAAGCCGATAGATTTCCTGCAATGCTGCAGGTTCCGCATAAACTTGAATGTTCATCCCGACTTTGCCGCGGAATTCCTGCAAAACTTCCTCAAACGTTGGAATCTGCATTTTGACATAGGCCGGAATTTTCAGACGTCGTCCGGACAAGGCATCTACGCCGAAACGGTAATAAGAGAAATTGCCGCAACGCAATGCCGCCAAGTCAAAATCTTCGGGGCGGTCTTCCAGGTCGGAAGTCCGGTTCAGGGTCTCATCATGCAAAACAATGGGCACGCCATCCTTACTGACCCGCAAGTCGAATTCAATAATATCAGCGCCCCATTCGACGGCTTTGCGCATCGCCAACAACGTATTTTCCGGATAACACCCGGATGCCCCACGGTGCGCCGTCACAATCACATGTTCCAAATTCCGATGCAACGCAGTCAATCCCTCAAATTTTTTGAATGCCATAGCCTACTCCAATGGATGAAATGATGATTCAATCCTTTTACAGACTCTTTTCTGACCGGCCCGACCCGCTCCAAGTGCCCGATTTTGCGATTCGGACGTTGTTTTTTAAGATAATACTGCAAATGAAAAACGCCCCGGTGGAAAAAACTCCAACCGGGGCGCTGTGAAAAAAAAATCAGCCGGGTCGTCAGTTTTTGGCCTTGAATTTCTGCATGAATTCCACTAGGCGTGCGACGCCTTCTTCCGGGACAGCATTGTAGATGCTGGCTCGACAGCCGCCGACGGCACGATGTCCTTTCAGGCCAATCAGGTCGGCGTCTTTGGCCGCGGCCAGGAACTGCTTTTCCATATCCTCCGTCGGCAGGCGGAAGCAGATATTCATCTTCGAACGGCTGGCAGGTTTTACGGTTCCATGATAAAAGTCTGAAGTATCCATGTAATCGTAAAGCAAAGCGGCTTTGCGTTCATTGATCTTTTGCATCGCGGGAATCCCGCCGAGTTCCAGCAGCCAGTCGGTGATCAAACGCAACATATAAATGGCAAAGGTCGGAGGTGTATTGAACAGGGACTGACTCTTGCTGTGCGTCGAAAAACGCAGCATCGTCGGAAGGTTTTCCGGACAACGCGCCAGCAGATCCTTGCGCATGATCACCAGTGTCAGACCGGACGGCCCGATATTCTTCTGCGCACCGGCAAAGATCAAAGCAAATTTGTTGACAGCAATTTCCCGTGACATAATATCACTGGACATATCTGCCACTAGAGGCACCGAACCCGTATCCGGAAACTCCGGGTATCCCGTGCCGTAAATCGTATTGTTGGCGCAGAGATGCACATAAGCCAAGTCCTGAGAGATCTTCCAGTCCGAAATTCCTTCAATTGCCGTGAAACCATTTGCCGAACCATCATAGATCATATCAATGTCGGCACCCAGAATCCGAGCTTCCTTCAGTGCTTTGTGTGACCATACCCCCGTGTCACAAAAACCGATCTTCTTGCCCGGCAGCAGCAGATTCATCGGCACCATCGCAAACTGCAAACTGGCACCACCCTGCAAAAACATAACATCATAATCCGCACTGACCCCCATCAAACGACGCACATTCGCTTCGGCCGCCTGGATGACTTCTTCAAACAGAGGCGCACGATGACTCTCCTCAATGATACCATACCCACAACCGTGGTAATCAACAAATTCCGCTTGTGCCTTCAACATCACAGACTTCGGCAAGGCCGCCGGACCTGCATTGAAATTGTATACTTGTTTCACATCTTCTCCTTTGTTTGATCGAAACCTTGAAAATATAAAAATGAACCACACATCAATATAGCAGAATTCATTACTCTTTACAAATCCCCAAAATGGTTTTTTTGAAAGTTTTTTTGGTTTTTAACATTTACGTAAAGAAATACAATGGATTATTAAACTTTAAAATGGCCTTTTGTTGTTTT
>JBAXYW010000081.1:0-11852 GCA_041670605.1 Lentisphaeria bacterium | reverse complement strand
TTGATTCAAATCATGAGAAGCATAGTTGTGAATGACAAACCGTACTCTGAAATCTTTTTTCAAAAATCGCTCGAAAAATCTCTAAAAACGGCTTGACATTGACACATTATCTTCAGGCTGCGTCAAAAGCGAGCGCCCGCAGAACGGCTAGTGGTAATATTGGAACAAGTCTGTTTTTTATGGCACGAAAACGAACCACGACAAGAAAAACTCTGCCGCACCCTACAAAATGAACAAACAGAGTATATACTTTACAAGTGTTTACGGAAACTTTTTTAAAAACTTGTCGATTTCGTCGCTGCCTGTTTTGGTTTTTTCCCCCATAAAGGAGGTCGGAAATGTCCACTTCTAATAGCACGTTGATGCACAATGTTGTTCCGGGCTTGCCGCCCGGAACTCTTCGCGCCCCTGAAAATGCATTGCGTCCGGAAAGCATTCAGGTCATGCAGTTCAATCAGTCTCAGCTCTTGGAATATGAATGTAGCACTTTGTCCGAAGCGTTGGAAAAGCGTTTGCCCGACGCACTGATCTGGCTTAATATCATCGGTCTGGGAGATGTACAGCTGCTCTATGAGTTAGGAACGACTTTGAATATTCACCCACTGGCTCTGGAAGATGCACTCAATACACACCAGCAGATCAAAATCAATCAATACGAGGGACATCTGTACGTCTGCATGAAAATGCTGCATTGGAAGGAGGAAGAAACCGAAAGCGAACAGCTTAGCCTTTTCTTGAAAAAAGATTTGCTGGTGACCTTGCAGGAACGCCCAGGGGACTGCTTGGAAGCGGTACGCTTTCGCCTGCGTCGTGAGGGCAGCCGTCTGCGCAGCCAAGGCACGGATTATTTGCTGTATGCCATGCTGGATGCCATTATTGATCATTATTTTCCCTGGCTGGAATATATGGGGAATAAATTTGATTTTCTGGAAGAGGAGGTTACGATACAAAGCAATGCTCAACTTTTATCCCGTATCCATGCTTTGAAACGTGAACTGATGGAAATACGGCGTTCCTTATGGCCCTTACGGGATGTGCTCAGCTCCTTGGAGCGTGACGAGGACGGATTCATTCAACGCCGTACCCGTCCCTACCTGCGCGACTGCCAAGATCACTGCCTGCAGATATTGGAAACCTTGGACAGCTATCGTGAATATTCCAGCTCGTTGATGGATTTATATTTCTCCGGTATCAGTAACCGTATGAATGAAATTATGAAGGTGCTGACAATCATTTCAACGGTATTTATTCCCCTGTCCTTTGTCGGCTCCGTTTATGGAATGAATTTTCAGCATATGCCGGAATTAAGTTGGCGCTGGGGGTATTTTGCCTGTTTAGTCCTGATGTTCCTGATTGTATTCACGATGCTCGGGCTGTTTCGTTATTTTGGCTGGCTGGGAGGAGGGCGCATGGCTGTGCGCCGCCGGCAACGACATAAACTGCGTTTGCCACGACTGCCGATGGTGACTCGTCTTGACGAGTATCTGCAACAATTCGGCAAAGCACTGGTTTTCCCACGGTTTGAAGGCGATAAAGAAAAAACAGAATCCGCTGCAACAGCGGAAAATTGCGGCAAAACCGACAAAAAATAAAAGGGAAGAGCAGATCACTGAGGCGAAGAAAAAAGCGCAGAAATATGGATAGAAGAAGACCCGGGTATTCTTCTATTTTGAAAAGCATGTGGCTGCCGCCACTAGAAGACAAGCGTTATAAGTTTTTTTTGGCGGCAATTCTGCTTGCAATATGGTTCTCCTGACTGTTTTGCAATTATACAAGCGGCTAAACTTGTAAAATAAATGGTTTTTTAAAAGCTACTTGGGGTATTTTAAACCGCAAGTGGCTGAAATTCAGAATTATAAATATGTTTTTTTTGTTTTTTCTAATTATTGTTGTTGTATTGTGTAAGGCTTTCAATCTGTCTCTCAAACTTACCTTGACTTATGTTTGTGAACCGTCAATTCTCAATAATTACAGCTTAACCTTCCGCAGTCGCAGCGCGTTCGTCACGACCGAAACAGAGCTGAAACTCATTGCGGCGGCGGCAATCATTGGGCTCAGGAGCACGCCGAAGAAGGGATATAGGATGCCGGCGGCGATGGGGACGCCAAGGGCATTGTAGATGAATGCGAAAAAAAGATTCTGCCGAATATTCCGCATCACGGTGCGGCTGAGGTGCACAGCTTTGACGATGCCGTGTAAGTTGCCCTGAACGAGGGTCATACCTGCGCTCTCAATGGCGACATCGGTTCCCGTACCCATGGCAATGCCGACATCGGCGGCCGCCAGTGCGGGTGCGTCGTTGATTCCATCGCCAGCCATGGCCACAATGTGATGTTTTTCCCGCAGTGCTTTCACGTAATCATGCTTATCCTGCGGCGCAACGCCGGCTCGTACTTCGTCAATGCCCAACTCATCCGCCACGCTGCGGGCGGTTTGCTCGTTGTCGCCGGTGAGCATGTGAATCTTCAGTCCGAGCTTGTGCAGGGCTTTGATTGCCTCACTCGTGCTGGGCTTGATCGGATCCGACACCGCCAGAATTCCGGCGGCCTGTCCATCAACTGCGACAAAAATCACGGTGTGTCCTTTGCTCTGCAGTTTGTCTGCCTGATCCTGCAAGACATTGAGATTCTTTGCGCCAGCTTCTTCCAGAAAGCCTGGTTTGCCCACCAGCACGACACGTCCTTCCGCCGTGGCAGAGATACCGCCACCGGTGGTCGAGTTAAAGTCTGACGGTTTGTCCAGCACGAATCCCTTTTCTTTGGCGGCGTTGACGAGTGCGGTGGCAAGCGGATGCTCGCTGTTTTGTTCGACGGATGCCGCCAGCCGCAACAGGTCGTTCTTTCCGAAGCCCTCGACTACAATCATCTCTGTTAACGACGGCTTGCCTTCGGTTAGTGTGCCCGTCTTATCGACGATTATTATTTCGACCTTTTCCATGATCTCCAGCGCTTCGGCACTTTTGATGAGCACGCCGGTTTTTGCTCCGCGTCCCACGCCAACCATAATCGACATCGGTGTTGCCAATCCCAGTGCACAAGGACAAGCGATGATCAGTACAGCGATGGCATTGACCAGCGCGTATGCGAGCCGTGGTTCCGGCCCGAGCCAGAGCCAGACCGCAAAAGTGAGCAGGGCAACGCCGATGACCGCAGGTACAAAAAAGGCGGCAAAGCGGTCGGCCAGATGCTGGATGGGCGCGCGGCTTCGCTGTGCTGCACCGACCATGCGTACAATCTGCGCGAGCAGCGTGTCGCGTCCGACCTTGGTGGTCTCCATCAGGAATGAGCCGGTTTGGTTGATCGTTGCACTGGTGACCGCATCACCGACTTTCTTATTCACGGGAACCGGCTCGCCGGTTAGCATGGATTCGTCGAGCGTGCTTTGTCCTTCCGTGATCGTTCCGTCCACCGGAATCTTTTCGCCTGGACGCACGCGCAGGATATCGCCTTGTTGCACTTCGTCGAGTGGGATGTTACGCTCCTCGCCGCTGCGCACTATCCGCGCCTGTTTCGGTGCTAGTTCCATCAGCTCTTTAATGGCGCCACTGGTGCGTTTGCGGGCACGCAGCTCCAGCATTTGTCCCAGCAACACCAGTACGATGATCATAGTGGCGGATTCGAAATAGAGTGCCACTTCACCGTGCTGACGCAACGATTCTGGAAAGATTTCTGGTAAGAGCACCGCCACGGCACTGTAAAAATAGGCTGTTCCTGTGCCGACGCTAATCAGGGTGAACATGTTCAGCTTCCCTGTGACGAGCGACCTCCATCCGCGCTTGAAAAACGGCAACCCGACCCATAAAACCACCGGCGTCGTCAGCGCAAATTCGATCCACTTGGAAAGACTGGCGGGAATCATTCTGCTGATCTTGTTTCCGGGAAGATGTCCGCCCATCGCAAGAATAAAAACCGGCAGGGTCAGCACCAGGCCAATCCAGAACCGATGTGTCATATCATTCAGTTCGGAATCGTCATCTTCGCCAGTTGGCTCCATCGGCTCCAGAGCCATACCACACTTGGGGCAGTCGCCGGGGTGGTCTTGATTCACCTCCGGATGCATTGGACAGGTGTAAAGAGAACCGGATACAGCCGGTTTCTTTTCTTTGCCGATTTTGTCGTTCAAAAATTTCTGAAGGCAATGCTTCGAACAAAAGTAGACAGCCTTCCCGTCAATTTCTGTTTTGTATTGAGTTGATTCGTCAACATCCATTCCGCATATTGGATCTTTGTGCATGCTGGCACCTCCCTGTTTTCGCCCATCTGTGGCTACCTTAAATTTACTATAACATTGTTGTTGCCACGTTGTCAAAGCGTTACGCAGAAACTTTCTCCGGCGTATTTCGCAGCAGACGAAGTGCATTGGCGATTACGAGTAGGGATGCGCCCATGTCGGCGGCAATGGCCATCCAGAGGGTGGCCGCGCCTGCGAAGGCCAGGAGCATGAAGATCGCTTTGACGCCGAGGGCAAAGGCGATGTTCTGCCGAATGACATGCATGACGTGCCGGGAATGGTGGATCAGCCAAGGTATCCGGGACAGGTCGTCGGACATCAGGGCAATGTCTGCCGTTTCAATGGCAGCGTCTGTCCCGGCTGCACCCATGGCGATGCCGAGGGTGGAGACGGCCATGGCGGGAGCGTCGTTGACGCCGTCGCCAATCATCGCGACATCCCCATACTTCTTGACCAAGGTCTCGACTGCGACAACCTTATCTTTTGGCAGCATTTCAGCCTGATACTCGGTGATGCCTGTTGCTTTGGCGACAGCCGCCGCTGTCGCCCAGTTGTCGCCTGTCAGCATCACGACGTGCTCGATTCCGGCTTGCTGCATAGCCTTCACGGATTCAGCGGTTGTTTCACGAACACGATCCGAGATGCCAATGAGACCACAAATGTGGGAGTCTGAACCCAAGGCAACGAGGGTATGGGCTGTGTCTTCGATGCTGATAGCCAACTCATGCACATCGGGTGTCTCCGCGCCTTTCTCGTGCATGAAACGGTGACTTCCAATCCAGTAACGCTTGCCGTCCACCAGGGCTTCGCTTCCTTTGCCCCGGATGTCGCGCAGGCCATCTGCAACCGGCGCGGTGATTCCACGTCGTTCAGCTTCCCGCAGAATTGCACGGGCAATCGGGTGCCCACTTTCAGACTCAAGCGAAACCGCCCGCGACAGCACTTCCTCTTCAGTATGTCCGTTGAGGGCATAGACGCTCTGAACCTCCGCGGTTCCGTAGGTAAGGGTTCCGGTCTTGTCAAGGGCGAGGGCTCGGAGTTTAGCCGGCAGTTCGAGGAAGACTCCGCCCTTGATGAGTACGCCCGCACGGGCCGCCGCGGCCACCCCCGCCACGATACTCACGGGTGTGGATATGACAAGCGCGCACGGACAGGCGATCACAAGCATAACAAGAGCCTGATAAAGCCACTGTGACCAACTGCCGCCGAACAGTGGCGGCAGTACCGCGACGGCGAAGGCAAGAAACATCATGGCGGGGGTGTAATAGCGTGCGAACTTCTCAACCCATTGCTCTGTTGTTGCCCGTCGCGATTGCGCCTCCTCGACCATGTGCATGATACGAGCCAGAGTGGAGTCACTTGCAACTTTGGTGCACTTGAACTCGAAGGCACCTTCTTCGTTTATCGTACCCGCGAAGACTCCGTCACCTTCGCTCTTCCCGACAGGAACCGATTCTCCGGTGATCGAGGCCTGGTTGATACTTGTCTCACCCTTCGTCACTACACCATCAAGCGGCACTTTCTCGCCCGGCCTTACCAGAACGGTTACGCCCAACGGGACGTCCTCTACGGGCTTCTCCATAATGTCGCCATCCTTGGGGCAGATGTAACGAGCTGTTGTCGGTGAAAGATCCATCAGCGTGCGGATGGCGTGTCGCGCCCGCCCGATGCTCCACGATTCGAGGACGAGCGATAGTGAAAAGAGGAAGGCGACGGTTGCGGCCTCAAACCATTCACCAATCGCAACTGCCCCGATAATGGCAACGATCATCAGTAAATTCATATCTGGGCGTAGGCGGCGTGTCGCAGAAAGGGCTTTGGGTATGACCCACCATGCTCCCGTGATGATACCGAGAGCGTAAAATATCAAAACTCCCAAAGGGAAAGCTGCTTTTGTGCTTCCACCGGAGAAAGCGTGTAATAAACTCCCTTGAAGTGCCCAATGCAGAACGAGGCCTGCACCTGTGAACAACCCGCTGGCTGCAGTCAGAACGACACGGTTCTGCCGTTGCCAGAACGACAACTCTCCCTTATCTTCATCCTTTTGCCAGGGGCTTGCCCGCATTCCCGTCGAAGCGATCGCGGCGACAATGCTGTCCGGATCACACCCAACCGGTGAGCAAAGAATCGTCATCTTTCCGTTCAGCACGTCGAAGCGCAATTCGGCTATGCCCGGAACGTCTTTGAGAGCGTTCTTCAGGGTTGCGACTTCTTCGGCGCAGTCCAAGCCCTCAATCCTGTATGCACGATTTTCTGTCATCGATTGACTTCGCTCCTCTGTGTATGACTTGCGGTTTGCTATTGCCGTGTCTTAAGCTTCAACTCCTCAATCCAGCAGTGCAGTACCGGTACAATTAACATGGTCATAACTTCAATCATCATACCTCCGAACGACGGGATCGCCATAGGAACCATAACGTCACTGCCGCGGCCCGTAGATGTGAGCACCGGCAGCAGGGCGAGGATGCTGGTGGCTGTGGTCATGAGGCAGGGTCTGACACGACGTACTCCAGCCTCTCGTCCAACGTTCCGAGTTCAACTTGCGCCTGAATCGCGGCACTGTGCGGAGCCACACCCGCCTTGAAACGCATGCGTGCCACTGCCTCCAGATTCGTGACCCGTTTCAGGTGCTGTCTGGTTATCGCATAATAAATTATACGGATGAATAAGGAGATCATCTTCCACAGTTGCCACCGACAACACCGACACGGACTTTACGAAAGGTTGATAATAAACCGGATGAAGACTCTGAGATGGTAGGCTCATCCGGTTTTTTAGTGGGTTGAAATTTTGCCAAAATATAATGTTGATTGTCAAGGGATGCAATTTCTAAAAGTTGGTCATTGCACTCGTATCATAGCGAGCGTCTTTTGCGCTTCAGATACACAGCTGTCTTAATGGCGAAAGGGTCTTAAGGGGGGCATCTTAGCGCCTACGGCGCAAATCCGTTCACAAAAACCCTTTTGTCAAGAAGTTGGTTGAGCGCCTGCCGTGCCTTTCGCATTGGGAAGGAAACAACTGGTCAAGAAGGCACTACACTCATTTTTTCCTGTCGTAATCAAAATTCGGCTTGAAGCAATTTTTACGCAGTATTGCTGGCTAGAAGGGCCACTTGGTGGTAGCAATTTTTGAAATTGCATCCATTTTCAACTCAAAAAGGAATCGAACGTAAATTGAAGGTCGATCTTAGAGTCCTGGGTTTGGGGGTGATTTTTCGAGACGGCATAGCCGCAAGGGAAAAAACACTTATAACAGGATTCTAATTTGTTGTTGATAGGCAATGACTGATGAAAAACACTGCGTAAGATTAGTGGCTTTTGGAGGCTATAGAATTGGGTCAAAAGAGCACATTTAAGCAGAAAATAAACCCATTAAATTTCCCGAAAAGCCAATTTAAAATAATCCGTAAAATCGCGGACAAAACAATCCGCAATACTTTTTTGGACGGGATCGATTGAAAGCATTTTTTGCTTTGGTAATCGTGCTAACCTAAGGTCACATCAAGGAACATCATGATGGCGAAACCGAGCATCGCACCGATGGTTGAGTAATCAGAGCTTCCGTGCTGTTGAGCTTCCGGGATCAGTTCTTCAATAACGACATAAATCATTGCACCCGCGGCAAAAGCCAGTGCGTAAGGCAGAATAGGTTGTATTGTAACGACTAACATCGCACCCAATACGGCTGAGATTGGTTCAACGATACCAGAAGCCTGCCCATACATAAAACTTTTAAATCGCGTCATGCCTTCGCGTCGCAGAGGAATAGAGACCGCAGCCCCTTCCGGGAAATTCTGGATGCCGATGCCGATTGCCAGGATGACTGCGGCCTTAAAGGTTGCAGTAGTGCCTACGACGCCCAAGGCACCGAAAGCGACACCAACCGCCAGACCTTCCGGGATGTTGTGTAAGGTTATTGCCAGAACGAGCAGTACACTTCTTTGCCAAGACGTTTTAATGCCTTCCGCCTGACTGATTTTTAGTCCCATATGGAGATGAGGCAGCAATTTATCCACTATGTAAAGAAACGCTCCACCAGATAGAAATCCGATTAATGCTGGTATTACCGGTGTCATTCCCATGTCGGCGGCCATTTCAATAGCGGGATCAAGCAAAGACCAAAAACTGGCGGCAATCATGATGCCGGCAGCAAAACCAAGCATCGAATTCAAGATTTTTAGATTGATTGTTTTAAAGAAAAAAACGAGTGCCGCTCCCAAGGCTGTGAGTCCCCAGGTAAAAAGAGAAGCCAACAGAGCCAGAAGAACAGGATTCGATCCTTCGAGTGAACTAAACATAATGAACCTCCAAAGCTTTGCTAAAATTCTTGGACACAATGGGAAGGCGCTAAATAGGCTGCTATTTACTTAAAACCATGGTTTTAAGTCATAAATATTCCCTCGAGTGGCGGTTTTCAACGCATCCGATAACAAACACAGTGATTCCATATTATTCAGTAGCCTCAGGTTTGGATGAGGTTTTAATTAGGATATAAACAGCTCGGCTGGACATTCATACGAAACCCGCAAGGGGGAGCATCCGAGCCACAGATGCCAATGGCTCAATCGATAATCCTAATAATCCTAAAAAAATGGTTTGGTTGAATGACAATATAATCCCAAAATCGTACCTGCTTTCTGCGCTACTCTTTTTCTCTTTTTATGTACAGATAAAAAAATGGCTGATTCTCAAAATGTGTGCTATAGTTAGCCAGGCAATGACTTAATACCAATAAGTCTTGCAATGTTACACAACCCAGCAAGGGAGACATCAGCCGTAACTCAATTTAACACACCTTCTTTCAAAGAGCAAGTGTTTTTTTTGCAGATTTGATGACTGGATTTTTGGCATTAAGAGGAGTTACGAATTAATTGTGGCAGCGGAATTTCCCAGACCATTATTTTTCACTTATATTATTTGGTCAGAGCTTGAGTTTTGATTGTCAAAACGGACTTTAACCTGAAAAATTGTTTTAGGAGTATGATGATGAAATATTCTTTCATGAGTTTTTCCACCCCGGCTTTGAGTTTGTCAGAAATATTGGCAACGGCCCGTCTATACGGTTATGACGGCATCGAACCGCGAATTGATTCACAACATGCTCACGGCATTGAAGTCACAACTACTGCTGATCAACGATGTCGGATTGTTGAGCAAGTTAGCGTCAGCGGTATCGAACTGGCCTGCCTGGCCAGCTCTATCGTTTTAGCCAATCCGGAAAAGAATGACCAGATGCGGCAACAAGCTCATGAGCGCATTGATTTGGCCGGCGATCTGAAGGTGCCAATAATCCGCCTTTTTGGCGGTTGTTTTCCGGAAGATTTCAGTCGGCAACAAGCGAGTGAGTTGTTGGTTCAGTCACTGCGGCAACTGGCCGACCACGCGGCCGAACGTCAGGTTTGCCTTTGTTTGGAAACCCATGATGCCTGGTGTAATCCGGAAGACGTTGCCGTTGTCATGCGCCAAGTTAATCACCCGGCTGTTGGGGTCAATTGGGATATCATGCATCCGGTAAGAATAGCCAAATTCACGATCGAAAAATCTTTTGAGATCCTTAAACCCTGGATCCGACATTTGCATATTCATGACGGTATTAGCACTGTAAATAAACTGCAATTTGTCTCAATCGGTCAGGGAGAAATCGACCACTGGGCTGCCCTTCAATGCCTCCGCACCATTAATTATCCAGATTATCTCAGCGGCGAATGGATCAATTGGGAAAACTACCAAACACACCTGCCTCGAGAAATCAAAATTATGCGGCAGCTGGAACAGCAACTCGATGACTGAAATAACTGGAATAAACGGAATTGGTTTCCTGCCACTGCAATGCGACTAAGACTAGCTTTGGCGAAAATTCCAAACTTGTCAAGCTCCCCGCTGGCGCTCGAAATTTCACCTGATGACCAACTAATACTGCCCGGTGGCGGCTTCCAACTCTTTCAAATGCAAGGATAAGGCTTATTTTCTTCCCACTGATATTTGTCTGGCAATGGCGAATTGGCAATCCCAGGAGCCCAGATATCTGATTCCTAAGAGGGTCTGGAACACAAGGTCAACTCCAATGTATGTTTTTTGCTTGTTGAAGGCCAGGTTACGCTGACGCTGACTGTCAAGGATACCGTTGCCGTTAAGGGAACACTCATTTCAATCGCTTTCAAGGCACCTAGGAGCAATCGCAACGCAGCAACAGAAAACGCATCGTTTCTGGTACTGAAGACTTCGAACCCCAGCGAGATGACACCTTGAAGAAAACTTAACGTGCCATTCTGCTTTATTTCCATTTCAAAAGAAGTGGTTATGCTTGCTTTTCAGTATCTCGGAAATATGTTAATACATCCATAGTTTATTTTATGTTGGTTAAATCTTCCTTGCTTGTCTTTACAGCTGAAAAGTGTTAACAATGCCTTATTCCATGTTTCATTCTCGATTTCCTGAAATTGCCAAAAAAGAGACCCGCTGTTTCGTCATTCCAAATTCTGCTTCGACGGTTTTACCGCCCGGGGAATATGGACTGCTGGAAATGTATTGTGACGAACCCGGTTGCGACTGCCGACGAGTTATGTTAGCAGTGTTATGTTCTGAAACCAAGCAAGAGCTAGCATTTATCACCTACGGTTGGGGAACAGCCCAGTTTTATGCCAAATGGTTTGGGCATGATGACCCGGAAGGCATTGAAGAAATGCAGGGCGTAAAACTTAATATGTGTAGTGCACAATCAAAGTATGCGTCCGTCATCCTGGACTTGGTCAAAAATCAGGTGCTTTCAGATACCAATTATATCAAACGCCTTCAAAGACATTATGAACTTTTTCGATCCAGTTTGTAGAATACAGGAAACCAAAGCCGGGCGGGATGAGTCCTGCTGCGATTTTAACGGCCCGGAGAACCGGACAGTCATAACCTCCAGTGACGAAGCCCGAAGAGCGAGGAAACTGGGAGTTAGAGGCTCCACCAAAACCAGCGCCCGGGCGCGAGTTTTCAGCTGTCCTGACCCCGGGTTGAGGCGCGCTGCGTGCGCATAACGGGGTGTTATTGTCGCATACACAAAAACCGTAGTGTTTACAATAACTTCAACGAGTATCCTTGAAGGCCTTCAAGGAAGTCTGAAATTTAAAACGCCCCTTCGACGATTTGTTAAAAAAACGATATTGTCCGAAGTGATGTTGAAAATTTCAAACGAATGAGCAGTCAGAGATGAAACGTTTTTTTGCTCTCCTGGAAAATTCGATTTCTTTGCCAGATTAAGATGTTGTTTTCTGCCTTTTTCCAAAATGTTTTTATTTGAAAGAGCTGAAGAATACGGCATCCAAGTTCAAATGCAAGTATAGGCAACGCGGTAAGCGTTGGATGCCAATACTTGAACATCGTCTCCTCCCCTATTTTTCAACTACATTTCGGACAATACCAATTTTAAAACAGCATACGATCTCATTTTAACAAATCGTTGAAGAACCCTAAAAATGCTTGCCAATGCCGAAAATAGTACCCCAAAAACGTAAAAAATTTGCTTCTTCACCATAATTTGTGGGTGAAAATTAGAAAAGATTGATTTCATAATTCTTATTTTCAAGGACTTAGAACTTTTTTGCATCACCAAAAATTGGACTCTGAATTTTTTGG